>NZ_RZRX01000051.1:0-29291 GCF_003997405.1 Mesorhizobium sp. M2A.F.Ca.ET.042.01.1.1 | reverse complement strand
TCATTCTAGGGCGGAGCGGGAAGCGAAGCGTACCGCGTAGACCCTAGAATCCATGCCGTGACTTCTGCCGGCGAGCGCAACGGTGCAGAATATTCTGTAACCGCCGCAACGTTTTAATGTTACGGCATGGATTCTAGGGTCTGCGCGCGTCGCTCCGCTCCTTGCTCCGCCCTAGAATGACGACCGCGATGGGCGTTTCGGCCTTACGCGTGGCGGCGACCGCTGACCATTCTTACCGCCCGGCGCCCGCCCGGCGGAAATCGGAAGGCGACATGCCGGCAAGCTTGCGGAACGATTTGTTGAAGGCGCTGAGCGAGCCGAAGCCGGAGTCCATCGCGACCTTCAGCACATTGGCGTCCTCATGCATCAGAAGCGCCTGCGCATAGCTCAGCCGCAAGAGACTGACATATTCGTTGAGCGTCATGCCGGTCGATTTCTTGAACAGGCTCATGGCGTATTTGGGGTGGATGTCGGCGGCGCAAGCGATGTTCACGCAATCGATATCGTAGAGAAAATTCTCGGCGATGAAGTCGCACATGCGCCCGACATTGCGCGAGGACTGCTGGTCGAAGGGGCTGCCCGCGCCATGTCCGGCGGCGGTTCCGGGCACCAGCCGATAGGGCTCGAAGCGCACCCGCTCGAGCCGAAGCAGCAGCTCGTTGACGGCATGCTCTGTCCTGGCCGGATCGCCTGAGCGCGCATACTCGTTCCAGCGCTTGAAATTGTCATTGTCGGATTGATCGGTGGCATTCGTCACCAGCGTCGCGCCGGTCATCAGCCGGTGGCGTATGTCGGCCGGCAGATGCAGGCGGAAGAAATGCACCAGCGGCAGATGCGCGCCGGCATAGATGGCATCGTCGGAAAGGTCGTCCATCTGGTGCGGCAGGCCGCCCCAGAACAGGCACATCTCGCCGGCCGACAGCGAAATCTCATGCTCGGCCATGCGGTAATGCACGCGGCCCTGCACGATGAAGTTAACCTCGACCTGGGCGTGCCAGTGCGGCTTCAGCATCACCAACGGGTGGTTGTAGAACATCTGCAGCATCAGCGGCAGTCCTTCGACGCTGCTCGCGCCAGGTTGGTAGAACGGACGCTCGGACATCTTACTTTCCGCCAACTTCTTATTCCCTCTGTCGGGGACAAGCCTTCCGCGCCGCATAATCTAGCCACGCTCACAGCGAGAGAGCAAATGAATTGGGAGGATTTCAATGCGCACGACACTGACCTGCGCCGCGCTTTTGCTTGCCCTGGGTTCAGGCCCGGCGCTGGCGCAGTCCGGCGAGATCACCATCTGGAGCTGGAACATCGCCGCTTCGTCGCTGAAGTCGACGGTCGAGGGCTTCAACAAGAAATATCCCGACATCAAGGTCACGGTTCAGGACCTCGGCAACCAGCCGACCTATGACAAGTCGATCGCCGGCTGCGCCGCCGGCGGCGTCGGACTGCCCGACATCGTCACGATCGAGAACGGCGAGGCCGAGAACTACTGGAGCCAGTTCCCGGACTGCTTCGTCGACCTGCACACCCTGGGCTACACCGCCGAAGACCAGAAGAAATTCCCCGATTTCAAGCGCACCGAGCTCGAGGTCGGAGACAAGGCCTATGCCATGCCATGGGATTCCGGCCCGGTCGCCGTCTTCTACCGCCGCGACTTCTACGAGAAGGCAGGCGTCGATCCGGCCTCGATCAAGACCTGGGACGATTTCATCGCCGCCGGCAAGAAGATCCAGGCCGCCAATCCCGGCGTGTCGATGACCAATGCCGATTTCAACGGCGACACCGAATTTTTCCGCATGATCTCCAACGAGCAGGGCTGCGCCTATTTCGCCGAGGACGGCCAGTCGATCACCGTGGCCGAGCCGAAATGCGTCGACGCCATGACCAAGGTCAAGGAGATGAAGGACGCCGGCATCGTGTCGTCGGCCGACTGGTCGACCAAGATCACCAACAACACCGCCGGCACCGTCGCCACCCAGGTCTATGGCGGCTGGTATGAAGGCACGATCCGCACCGAATCGCCGAAGGAAAGCGGCAAATGGGGCGTCTATCTGATGCCAAGCCTGACCGCCGACGGCCCGCGCGCCGCCAATCTCGGCGGCTCGTCGTTGGCCATCACATCGGCCTCGAAGAACAAGGAAGCGGCCTACGCCTATCTGAAATACACGCTGGAGACCAATGACGGCCAGATCACCATGCTGAAGGATTTCGGCCTGGTGCCGTCGCTGGTCTCTGCGCTCGATGATCCTTACGTCGCGCAAGGTCAGGAATATTGGGGCGGCCAGGCGGTCTGGAAGGATATCCTTTCCACGCTGCCCAAGGTGGTGCCGAGCCGCGGCACCCAGTTTCAGAGCGACGCCGAGATCATCGTCCGCGCCGTGCAGACCAAATATCTGGCCAACGGCTATCCCGACGCCAAGGCCGCGCTCGACGACGCCGCCAAGCAGATCGCCGCCGCCACAGGTTTGCCGGTGAAGTAGAGCCACTTTCCCTTCCCCCCTTGTGGGGGAAGGTGGCCGCGAAGCGGCCGGATGAGGGGTGTTCCAGGGAAAGCCGACGTCTCACTCTGCTGGAGCACCCCTCATCCGTCTTGGCGCTGCGCGCCAATCCACCTTCTCCCACAAGGGGAGAAGGCTAGACAGGGCAGCGCTGGCCTCGACAATTGGCGCCGTCCAGCATTCGAAGCATGATCAACACCGCGCCCGCCAAGAAGGCGCCACCGAGAAAGGAGGAAGCCGATGCGCACCCAGAACGCCACCGCGTACCGCTTCCTCACGCCTTACCTCTTGATCTTCGCCGTCTTCTGGATCTGGCCGATCATTTCCTCGTTCCTGATCTCCTTCCAGGCGACGCGGACCGTGCCGTGGCGTTTCGCGCCGGCCTTCAACTGGGGCCGCCTGATCGGCGACCCCGCCTTCTACAACGCGCTGAAGAACACACTGCTGATCCTGGTCATCCAGGTACCGGTGATGATTGCGCTGGCGATCGTCATGGCGGTGCTTCTGAATTCGCCGCTCTTGAAGGCGCGAGGCCTCTACCGCTTCGCCTTCTTCGCCCCGGTCGTGGTCGGCGAGGTCGCCTATTCGGCCGTCTTTCGCCTGATGTTCAGCCTCGATTTCGGCATCGTCAACAAGCTGCTCAACAGCGTCGGCCTGCCCAAGGTCGATTGGTTCTCCAACGTCACACCGGCCATGGCGTTGATCATGATCGCGGTGACCTGGCGCTGGGCCGGCTACAACGCCATCATCATCCTCGCCGGGCTGCAGTCCATTCCGGAGGACGTCTACGAGGCGGCGACGCTCGACCGCGTCAGCAAGGTGAAGCAGTTCTTCCACATAACCTTGCCGCTCTTGAAGCCCGTCATCGTCTTCTGCGCTGTGCTGTCGATCATCGGCACCATGCAGCTCTTCACCGAGCCGTTCCTGATCACCGAGCGTGGCGGCCCCGGCGGTGGCACCGAAACGCTTGGGCTGCTGCTCTACCGCCAGGGTTTTCGGTCGCTCAATTTCGGTTACGCCTCGGCCGTCGCCTACACCATGGCGGGCCTCGCCATCGCCATCACTTTGGTGCAGCTCTGGCTGATGAGGGAGCCGAAATGACCTCGCGCTCGCAGGCAAGGCTCGGCCGCAGCATCCTGCTGCATCTCTTCCTGACCCCGCTGGCGCTGATCTGGCTGTTCCCCCTGTGGATGATGGTGGTGTTCTCCACCATGCCCGACAACGGCATCTTCAGCCCCGGCATCGAGCTACTGCCGCATGACGGCTTCATCGACAATTTCAACAATCTGCAGCGCGACACCAATTTCGTCGGCGCCATCGGCATCTCGGTCTCGGTGGCGGTGACCTACACCGCGCTTTCGGTGCTGCTCACCTCGATGGCCGGCTGGGCGCTGGCACGTTACGAGTTCCACGGCAAGGGCGCGGTGGTGGCGATCATCTTCGGCACCATCACGCTTCCCTACGCGGTGGTGCTCATCCCGCAATTCATCATGGTGGCGCGCGACTTCGCTTTGGCCAACACCTGGATCGCGCTGATCGTGCCGCCGCTGTTCAATTCACTCGGCGTGCTCTTCATGCGCCAGGCCTTCTCGATGATGCCGGCCGAACTGTTCGACGCAGCTAGGGTCGAAGGCGTCAAGGAATGGCGCATCTTCCTGTTCGTGGCGCTGCCCTTGGCCCGCCCGATGCTGGCGGCGCTGGCGATCATCCTCTTCCTCGCCTCATGGAACAATTATCTCTGGCCGTTGCTGATCAACAGCCAGCCCGGCGCGATGACCGCGCCGGTGGCGCTCGGCACGCTGATCGGCCTGACCAAGGTTTCCTGGGGCGGCATTATGGCCGGCGCCGTGATGCTGACCCTGCCAATGCTCATCGTCTTCGTGCTGTTGCAGCGGCATTTCATCGCCGGCATCGCCGCCGGCGCGATCAAATAGGAAAGAAGCGCGATGGCCGCCGTCACCCTTACCAATGTCATAAAACGCTTCGGTTCATTCGAGGTCGTCCACGGCGCCAACATCGACATCGCCGACGGCGAGTTCGTTGTCTTCGTCGGCCCCTCCGGCTGCGGCAAGTCCACTTTGCTTCGAATGATTGCCGGGCTGGAGGACATCAGCGGCGGCGACATCGCCATCGGCGGCAAGGTGATGAACGATGTCGAGGCGGCCGACCGCGGCATCGCCATGGTGTTCCAGTCCTACGCGCTCTACCCGCATATGACGGTCGAGCAGAACCTCTCCTTCGGACTACGCATGAACGGCAACCCGAAGGCCGACACCGATCGCCGCGTGAAACGCGCGGCCGAGATCCTGCGCATCGACGAATTGATGCAGCGCCGGCCGAAGCAGCTCTCCGGCGGCCAGCGCCAGCGCGTGGCCATCGGCCGCGCCATCGTGCGCGAGCCGCAGGTTTTTCTCTTCGACGAGCCGCTCTCCAACCTCGATGCCGAGCTCAGGGTGCAGATGCGGGTCGAGATCTCGCGCCTGCACAAGGAGCTCGGCGTCACCATGATCTATGTAACGCATGACCAGACCGAGGCGATGACGCTGGCCGATCGCATCGTCGTGCTGAAGGCCGGCAATGTCGAGCAGATCGGCGCGCCGCTCGATCTCTATGACGACCCGGCCAACCGATTCGTAGCCGGCTTCATTGGCTCGCCGAAGATGAATTTCCTCAGCGCCAAAGTCGTCGACACGTCAAACAGCGCCGCGATCATCGAGCTCGTCAATCATGGCGGCGCACGATTGCGCAAGCCGCTCCGCGATGCTTTTCCCGCCATCGGCGCCGAAATCGTGCTCGGCGTCAGGCCGGAGCATTTCTTCAAGGCCGGCGAGGGCGATTGCGACATTCCGGTCAAGGCCGACGTCGCCGAGCATCTTGGTTCCGTGAGCTATGTCTACGCCAACGCGGGGCCCGAGGAGCTGATCGTCGAGCGCGAGGCCTCGCGCCAGCGCGCCGGCGGCGATCATTTCACCGTTTCGATCAAGGCCGAGCGTTCGCTGCTTTTCGACAAATCAGGCGCGAGGATTCGCTGACTTTCTTTTCCGCCCGATCCCCAAGGCGTGGCGGCGACCCATGGAGAATTCGACATGACATCTGGAAAAATCCGCTGGGGCATCCTCGGGCCCGGCAGCATCGCCAAGTCTTTTGCCGGCGGCGTGAAGGGATCGCGCACCGGCACGCTTGAGGCGCTCGGCGCCCGCAACCCTGCCAAGCCGGGCCTGGCGCAAGCCTTTCCCGGCGCGCGTATCCTCGACGGCTACGATGCGCTGCTCGCAGACAGCCAGGTCGACGCCGTCTACATTTCGATCCCGCATCCCGGCCACGCCGAATGGGCGATCAAGGCGGCCGAGGCCGGCAAGCATGTCCTGTGTGAAAAGCCGCTGGCGCTCACCGCCTTCGAAGCCGACGCCATGATGCACGCCGCGCGCAAGGCCGGCACCTTCCTCGGCGAAGCATTCATGTACCGGCTGCACCCGCAGACACGCCAGCTGGTCGAGCTGATCAAGTCGGGCGCCATCGGCGAAGTGCGCATGATCAAGTCGAGTTTTGGTTTCGCCATGCCGGGCTTCATGCCCGAGCACCGGCTCTATGCCAACGACCTCGCCGGCGGCGGCATCCTCGATGTCGGGGGCTATCCTGTCTCGATGGCGCGGCTGATCGCGGGCGCCGCGATCGGCCAGCCTTTCGCCGAGCCCGACAAAGTCGTGGGTACCGCCCATCTCGGCCAGTCCGGCGTCGATGAATGGGCTTCCGCCTTGCTGCACTTTCCCGGCGGCATCGTCGCCGAAATCTCCTGCAGCATCTCGCTCGACCAGGACAATGTGCTGCGCATTTTCGGCACCAAGGGCCGGATCGAGGTGCCCGATTTCTGGTTCGCCGGTGGCAACCGCGATGTCGGACCGGGCCGGATCGAGGTGAACCGGTCCGGGGCAGCTCGCGAGGTGATCAGCCTCAACGAGACCCGTCACCTCTATTCCTTCGAGGTCGATGCCGCGGGCGAAGCAATCCAGGCAGGCAGGCAGGAATTCGCCTGGCCGGGCATGTCCTGGGCCGACAGCCTCGGCACGCTGCGCGTGCTCGACAGATGGCGGCAGGCCGTCGGGCTGGAATATGAGATCGAAAAGCCGGCTAAACGAGTCAACACGCTCTCCGGCCGGCCGCTGCGTGCCGACGGCACGGCCATTGGCAAGCGCGTCCTTCCCGGCCTGCCGAAACCGGTCTCGCTGCTGGCGCTCGGCTTCGAGGATTTTCGCACCTTTTCCTCCGGTTCGATCCTGCTCGACGCTTTTTTCGAGGTCGGCGGCAATCTGTTCGACACCGGCTATGTCTATGGCGCCGGCTACACCGAGACGCTGCTCGGGCAATGGCTCACAAATCGCGGCGTGCGCGAGCAGTCGGTCATCATCGCCAAGGGCGCGCATTCGCCGCTCTGTTACCCCGATGTGATCGCAAGACAGCTGGCGCAGTCGCTCGACCGGCTGCAGACCGATCATGTCGACATCTATTTCATGCATCGCGACAATCCGGACGTGCCGGTCGGCGAGTTCGTCGACGCCATGGACGCGGAGGCCAGGGCCGGCCGCATCCGCGGCCTGTTCGGCGGCTCCAACTGGACGATGGAGCGCATGGACGAAGCGATTGCCTATGCCGAGAAGAACGGCAGGCAGAAGCCCGGCGCGCTCTCCAACAATTTCTCGCTGGCCGAAATGCTGGAGCCGATCTGGGCCGGCTGCGTCACCTCCTCGACCGATGCCTGGAAGGCCTGGCTGGCGGCGCGCCAGATGCCGAACTTCGCCTGGTCGAGCCAGGGCCGCGGCTTCTTCACCGACCGCGCCGGCCACGACCGGACTGACAATGAGGAGCTGGTGCGGGTCTGGTACTCGGAAAGGAATTTCGCCCGCCGCGACCGGGCGATCGAGCTGGCCCGAAAACTCGGCAAGAGCCCGATCCATGTCGCGCTGGCTTATGTGCTGGCGCAGCCCTTCCCGTCGGTACCGCTGATCGGCCCGCGCACGCTGGACGAGCTGGAGGACAGCCTCAAGGCGCTCGATATCAAGCTGACGCCGGAGGATGTGGCGTGGCTGGACGAGGGTGCGGAACGGAGGAGGGGGTGACGCGCGTAATCTCCCCCCTCGAGGGGGAGATGGCCGGCAGGCCAGAGGAGGTCGGTCCGACCGGGCTGGACCTCTTTGCGGAGGGCGAGGGAGGTTGGCTCCCCACGCGAAGCGACCCCCTCTGTCGCCTTCGGCGACATCTCCCCCTCAAGGGGGGAGATTTGGCTCTCACCGATCAACCCGCGTCGACAAGATAATCGACGACGACGTCCGCTCCACCCCGTCCATCGCCCCGATGCGGTCGAGCAGCGCGTCGAGGTCGCGGATCGACGGCGCGTCGACGATAACGATCATGTCGAAATTGCCGCTGACCGAATGCACTGTCCGCACTGGCGCCATTGCCTCCAGGCTCCGCACCACCTTGTCGGCGAGTTTCGGCGTGACGGTAAGCAGCACATGCGCCTTGACCAGCCCCTGCTCGTAATCGGGCGACAGCCGCACCCCATAGCCGGCGATGATGCCGCGCTGCTCCAGCCGCTCGATGCGGCTCTGCACCGTGGTGCGCGAAAGCCCGAGCTGGCGCGCCAGCTCGGCGGTCGAGGCCCGAGCGTTGGCGCGCAGCAAAGTGAGCAGGGCCTGTTCGGCTTGAGTGAGCATTTCGTCGAAGCCTTTCGGCAAACTGGATAAAGTTCAGCTTTATATTGCCAGATTCCACGCTTCCTTTCGACAGGCAAGCTGCGATGATTCCTGCAACTCGAAATTTGGCAGGGGAATTGATCATGAAGAACATCGTTGTCGTCGGCGCCGGCAAGATCGGCTCGACCATCGCGGAAATGCTGAGCGCCACGGGCGACTACCGCGTTACGTTGGTCGACCGCTCAGCCGCCCAGCTTGCCGCCGCCGAGCTGCCGGCCGGCGTCGCGACGCAGGAACTCGACATCGCCGCCACGGGCGAACTGGAAAAGATCCTTGCCGGCAAGTTCGCCGTGCTGAGCGCCGCGCCCTTCCACCTCACCACCCGCATCGCCGAGGCGGCGGCCACCACCAGCGTGCATTATCTCGACCTCACCGAGGACGTCGTCTCGACCCGCCGGGTCAAGGAGCTGGCGCGCGGGGCGAAAAACGCCTTCATCCCGCAATGCGGCCTGGCGCCGGGCTTCATATCGATCGTCGCCAACGACCTCGCCAGCCGCTTCGACACGCTGGAAAGCGTGCGCATGCGCGTCGGCGCGCTGCCGCAATATCCGTCCAACGCGCTGAACTACAACCTCACCTGGAGCACCGACGGCGTCATCAACGAATATTGCGAGCCCTGCGAGGCGATCGTCGAAGGCGAGCTGATCGAAGTGCCGCCGCTGGAGGAGCGCGAGGAATTCTCGCTCGACGGCGTCACCTATGAGGCCTTCAACACCTCCGGCGGGCTCGGCACTCTGGCCGAGACGCTGAAGGGCAAGGTGCGCACGCTGAACTACCGCACCATCCGCTACCCCGGCCACGCCGCGATCATGAAGGCGCTGCTCAACGACCTCGGTCTGCGCCACCGCCGCGACGTGCTGAAGGACATTTTCGAAAGCGCCCTGCCTTCGACCCTGCAGGACGTGGTCATCGTCTTCGTCACCGTCTCGGGCCGCCGCAGCGGCCGCCTGCTGCAGGAGACCTACGCCAACAAGATCTATTCGCACCGCGTCGGCAACATCGTGCGCAGCGCCATCCAGATCACCACCGCATCGGGCATCTGCGCCGTGCTTGACATGCTGGCCGACGGCTCGCTGCCGGCCAAGGGCTTCGTGCGCCAGGAAGACATCGCCCTCGACGCCTTCCTCGCCAACCGCTTCGGCCGCGCTTACGCGCAGCACGAGATGGTAAGCCGGCTGGCGGGGTGAGCTGGCTAATCTCCCCCCTTGAGGGGGAGATGTCGCCGAAGGCGACAGAGGGGGTCGCCGCGCGTGAAGCGCCAACCCTCCATTTGTCGCAAGGGAAGTCGCATCCAGTCGCACCGACCCCCTTTGGCCTGCCGGCCATCTCCCCCTCAAGGGGGGAGATCACTTGCCTTATATATGCAGCGCGTGCCCCAGCGCCTTCAGCGCCGCTTCCTGGAAACCCTCGCCCTGCGTCGGATGCGCATGGATCGTCCCGGCAATGTCCTCCAGCCGCGCCCCCATCTCCAGCGCCAGGCCGAATGCCGCGGACAGTTCCGACACGCCTTGCCCGACCGCCTGGATGCCGAGCACCAGATGATTGTCCGCGCGAGCAACCACGCGGACAAACCCGTCCTCGCCCTGTTTCGTCATCGCCCGGCCGTTGGCGGCGAAGGGAAACTGGCCGATCTTGACCTCGCCGGCGAATGCTTTCGCTTCTTCCGGCGTGAGACCCGCGGTGACCAGCTCCGGATCGGTGAAGCAGATCGCGGGAATGGCGCGCTTGTCCCAGCTTCTCTTGTGGCCGGCGACGATCTCGGCCACCATCTCGCCCTGCGCCATGGCGCGATGCGCCAGCATCGGCTCGCCGGTGACGTCGCCGATGGCAAAGATGCCGCGCATCGAGCTGCGGCACTGGTCATCAATGCGGATGAATTTTCCCGCTTTGTCGAGGTCGATCTGGTCCAGCCCCCAGCCCTCGGTGAGCGGCTTGCGGCCAACCGTGACCAGGATCTTGTCGGCGGTGACCTTGGCGTTCTTGCCGTCCGCCGTCTCGACCAGCAGCGCGTCGCTCTTGGTCGACAATCCTTTGGCCTTCGCGCCCGTCATGACTTCGACGCCAAGCTCGCCAAGCCGCTTCAGCACGGGCCGCGTCAGCTCGGCGTCATATTGCGCCAGCACGCGCGGCAACGCTTCGATCACCGTGACCTTGGCGCCCATCCTGGCGAAGGCCATGCCGAGCTCGAGACCGATATAGCCGCCGCCGACGACCGCGAGCTTCTTCGGCACATCGCTTAGCGCCAGCGCCTCGGTGGACGAGATGACCGGACCGCCGAAAGGCAGGAACGGCAATTCGACAGGCGCCGAGCCGGTGGCGATCACGACGGCTTCGGCGCGGATGACCTGCGTGCCGGTCTCGGTTTCGACCTCGACGGTCTTGCCGTCGCGGAACGTCGCCCAGCCCTGCACGGTCTTCACCTTGGCCCTCTTCAGCAACCCAGCCACGCCGCTGTTGAGCCGGCTAACGACACCGTCCTTCCACGCGACGGTTCTGGCGAGGTCCAGCGTCGGCGCGGCGACCTTGATGCCGAGCGGATCCTTGCCGGAGGCCATATGCGCTATTTTCTCGAACTCCTCCGCCGCATGGATCAGCGCCTTGGAGGGGATGCAGCCGACATTGAGGCAGGTGCCGCCCGGCTTCGCAACTTCAACAATGACCGTATCGACACCGAGCTGCCCGGCGCGGATGGCGCAGACATAACCGCCCGGGCCGGCGCCGATGACCAGCAGCTTGCAGGAGATTTCTTTCATATCGACTGCCCTCTCGGCGATGGCCGGTACGCGCCTTCCCTTCCCCCCTTGTGGGGGAAGGTGGATCGGCGCGATAGCGCCGAGACGGATGAGGGGTGTTCCAGGGAATGCCAACGTCTCACTCCGCTGGAGCACCCCTCATCCGTCGCCTGCGGCGACACCTTCTCCCACAAGGGGAGAAGGTGGAGCGCGCATCCCGGCGCCGCGACGTTCAAGCCCAACATCCACCCCTCAATCCACAAAAATCAGCGCCGGCGTTTCCAGCAGCGCCTTGATGCGCTGGACGAAGACCGCGGCATCCCAGCCGTCGATGACGCGATGGTCGAAGCTGGACGACAGGTTCATCATCTTGCGCGGGATGAACTGGGTGCCGTCCCAGACCGGCCGCACCATGATCTTGTTGACGCCGACGATCGCCACTTCCGGATAGTTGATGACCGGCGTGGTCGCAACGCCGCCCATGGCGCCGAGCGAGGTGATGGTGATGGTCGAGCCGGACAGCTCCTCGCGGCTCGCCGTGCCGGCCTTGGCCGCATCGGCCAGCCGGTTGACTTCCACAGCACTATCCCAGAGGTCGCGCGCCTCGGCATGTTTTACCACCGGCACCACCAGCCCGTTGGGCGTCTGCGCGGCGATGCCGATATGGATGCCCTCATGCTGGTGGATGATGCCGGCTTCGTCGTCGAACAGCGCGTTAAGGTTGGGCTGCTCGCCGATCGCCTTGACCATCGCCCGCATCAGGAATGGCAGCAGCGTCAGCTTGGGGCGATCGGCACGCTTCTCCTTATTCAGCGTCGCGCGCAATTCCTCCAAGGCCGTCACGTCGATCTCTTCGACATAGGTGATATGAGGGATGCGCGATTTCGCCAGCGACATCTTTTCGGCGATCTTGCGCCTGAGCCCGACGACCTTGATGTCCTCGACGCCGTCCTTGCGTGCAAGTCCGGTGGCGCGGGCGACCTGCGGGCCGCGTGCTACAAACGCGTCGATGTCCTCATGGCTGATGCGCCCGGCCGGACCGCTGCCCGGAACCTGGCGCAAATCGATGCCGGCTTCCTTGGCGCGCAGCCGCACGGCTGGCGAAGCCAGCGGCTTTTCGCCCTCCGCGCGCTGCGCGCCGGAAACGGAGGCAGGACGCGCGGCTTTCGGCGCGGCTGTGGTCGTCTTCGGCGGCTCCGGAGCTGGCTTCGGGGCGGCCGGTGCCGGCACTGGATTTGCCTCGGCCGGCTGAGCCGGCGCTTTCGCCTCGGGCACGGCTTCGGCGGCTGCCTTTACATTGCCTTCGCCGGCCACCTTCAGCCGCACGATCGGCGAGCCGATCGCCACCGTGTCGCCGATCTCGGCGCCGAGCCACAGGATCTCGCCGTCGACCGGCGACGGGATCTCGACGGTCGCCTTGTCGGTCATGACGGCGGCGAGAACCGTGTCCTCGCGCACAAGGTCGCCGACCTTGACGTGCCACTCGACAAGCTCGGCCTCGGCGACGCCTTCGCCGACATCGGGAAGCTTGATGACGTGTTCGCCCATCTCAGGCCTCCCCCTAAGCTTCCAACGTTTCAAGCAAGGCGCGGCCGACCCGCGCCGGGCCGGGGAAATAGTCCCACTCCTGCGCATGCGGATAGGGCGTGTCCCAGCCGGCGACGCGCGCCACCGGCGCTTCCAGATGGTAGAAGCAGTTCTCCTGGACCAGCGAGACCAGCTCGGCGCCGAAGCCGGAGGTCAGCGTCGCTTCATGCACGACGACGCAGCGTCCGGTCTTCTTCACCGAGGTGACGATCGTCTCGAGGTCGAGCGGCAGCAGCGTCCTGAGGTCGATCACCTCGGCGTCGATGCCAGTCTCCTCGGCCGCGGCCTGCGCGACATAGACCATCGTGCCATAGGCGAGCACCGTGACCGCCGATCCGGGCCGGCGGATCGCCGCCTTGCCGAGCGGGATCGTGTAGTGGCCGTCGGCAACGTCGCCGAGCTCATGCTTCGACCACGGGGTCACCGGCCGGTCGTGATGGCCGTCGAACGGCCCGTTGTAGAGCCGCTTCGGCTCGAGGAAGATCACCGGATCCGGATCCTCGATCGCCGCGATCAGCAAGCCCTTGGCGTCGTGCGGATTGGACGGCACGATCACCTTCAGGCCGGAGACATGGGTGAACAGCGCTTCCGGGCTCTGGCTGTGCGTCTGGCCGCCAAAGATGCCGCCGCCGGTCGGCATGCGCACCACGATCGGGCAGGTGAAATCGCAGTTCGAGCGGTAACGCAGCCGCGCCGCCTCCGAGACGATCTGGTCATAGGCCGGATAAACATAGTCGGCAAACTGCACCTCGACGCACGGCTTCAACCCGTAGGCGGCCATGCCGATGGCCGAACCGACGATGCCGGATTCGCTGATCGGCGCGTCGAAACAGCGGCTCTTGCCGTATTTGGCCTGCAGGCCTTGCGTGGCGCGGAACACGCCGCCGAAGAAGCCGACATCCTCGCCATAGACGATGACTTTATTGTCGCGGCCCATCGACACGTCCATGGCGTCGCGGATGGCCTCGATCATGGTACGCCTGGGCATGGTCAGACCCCTGCCTGCTGGCGCTGGCGCCTGAGATGCGGCGGCATCTCGGCATAGACGCCCTCGAACATGTCGCGGGTCGACGGCTTGCCGCCGGCATGCAACGTGCCATGGCCCTCCGCCTCCTTCTGCGCGGCGATCACCGTTTCGAGGACCTCGGCCTCCGCCTGGGTGTGGCGATCCTCGGACCAGACGCCCTTCTGGATGAGGTGGTTCTTCAGCCGGATCACCGGATCGCCGAGCGGCCAGGCGTCGGACTCGGCTTTCGGCCGGTAGGCCGACGGATCGTCGGACGTCGAATGCGCGCCGACGCGGTAGGTGACGTATTCGACCAGTGTCGGTCCGAGATTGGCGCGCGCCCGTTCGACCGCCCATTTCGCCACGGCGTGCACGGCGAGATAGTCGTTGCCGTCGACGCGCAGCGAAGGAATGCCGAAGCCGAGGCCCCGCGCGGCGAACGTGCCGGAACCGCCGCGGGCGATGCCCTGGAAGGTCGAGATCGCCCACTGGTTGTTGACGACGTTGAGCACGACAGGAGCCTTGTAGGTCGAAGCGAAGACCAGCGCCGCATGGAAATCGGACTCGGCCGTCGAGCCGTCGCCGATCCAGGCGGCGGCAATGCGCGAATCGTTGGAGATCGCCGAGGCCATCGCCCAGCCGACCGCCTGGATATATTGCGTCGCCAGATTGCCGGAGATCGAGAAGAAGCCGTGCTCCTTCGAGGAGTACATGACCGGCAGCTGCCGGCCCTTCAGCGGATCGGCCTCGTTGGAATAGATCTGGTTCATCATCGAAACCATCGGATAGCCGTCGGCGATGAGAAGACCTGCCTGCCGATAGGTCGGGAAATTCATGTCGCCCGGCTTGAGCGCCTTGCGGAAAGCGCAGCTCACCGCTTCCTCGCCAAGATGCTGCATGTAGAAGGAGGTCTTGCCCTGGCGCTGCGCCATCTGCATGCGCGCGTCGAAGGTTCGAAGCGTCATCATGTGGCGCAGGCCTTCGAGCAATTCCTTATCGCTGAGCAGCCCCGCCCATGGCCCGACGGCCTCGCCGGCGCGGTTCAGCACGCGGATGATGGAGAAAGCCATATCGCGGATGGTGCGCGGATCGACGTCGATCTCGGGACGCGGCACCGAGCCGGCCTTGGGAATGGTCACATTCGAGAAATCGGGCGTGCCGCCGGGCCGCACCTCGGGCTCGGGCACATGAAAGCGCAACATTCCAGCATCGGCCATACGCTCACATCCTCCAATGTTGCCGGTGCGATCTTTGCACATCCGCGCCGCCAGACCAGTGCCAATTCGCCGGGTCTGGGCACGGCCGTCCTCCCCGGCGCCGGCCTCGGCAAGCCGATGCGACGCACAGGCTCAAGATGCAGATATGGCGACGAAATTTCTTGTCGATGTTTTCGCGCCCCGCGCAATTTGGCGGAAGTTTGCGAGGCGATTGTCGTTAGAAAAGGTAAGTGGGATATGCGCGGCGGCCGAAGCAGCTAATCTCCCCCCTCGTGGGGGAGATGCCCGGCAGGGCAGAGGGGGGCGTGACAGAACGCTATCTTGCGGTCGTCATTCTAGGGCGGAGCAAGGAGCGGAGCGACGCGCGCAGACCCTAGAATCCATGCCGTTACGCCAAGGCGTTGCCGCGGTTACAGAATATTCTGCACCGTTGTGCTCCGCGGCAGAAGTCACGGCATGAATTCTCGGGTCGAGCCCGAGAATGACGAAGAGAGGCCCGCCGCTTCTCCGTTCACTCCCGCCCCGCCTCATGCTAACTCACGCCGCATGGCACAGAAGAAAGGATACGAGGTCGATTCGTGGCTGGCGAGGCCCGACCCCTCCATGGGAATCGTCCTGCTCTACGGTCCCGACCGCGGCCTTGTCGCCGAGCGCGCGAAAGCCTTCGCCGCGAAAACCGGCCTGCCGCTCGACGACCCGTTCTCGGTGGTGAAGCTCGACGGTGCCGAGGTCGACCGCGACGCGGGCCGGCTGCTCGACGAGGCGCGCACCGTGCCGATGTTTTCCGACCGGCGGCTGCTTTGGGTGCGCAATGCCAGCGGCCAGAAGGCGCTGGCCGACGACATCAAGGCGCTGACAACCGAGCCCGCGCGCGACGCCGTCATCCTGATCGAGGCCGGCGACCTGAAGAAGGGCACCGGCCTGAGGGCCATTGTCGAGGCCGCGGGCAATGCGGTCGCTCTGCCCTGCTATGCCGACGAAGCCCGCGACCTGGATTCGGTGATCGACGACGAATTGCGCAAGGCCGGCATGTCGATGACATTGGACGCGAGGCAGGCGCTGCGACGCAATCTCGGTGGCGACCGGCTGGCCTCGCGCGGCGAGATCGAGAAGCTGGTTCTTTACGCGCACGGCCGCAAGGAGATCGGCATCGAGGACATCAACGCGCTGTCAGGCGACGTCTCCGGCGCTTCCTTCGATGCCGCGGTCGATGCCATGCTGGACGGCAAGGTCGGCGATTTTGACATCGCCTTCACCCGTCACTGCCAGTCCGACGGCCATCCGTTCCTGGTGCTGTCCTCGGCGATGCGGCAATTGCAGGCGATCCAGGTGATGCGCGGCCAGATGGAATCCGGCGGCCGCAATGCCGCCTCGGTCGTTGCCGGCGCCCGTCCGCCCGTCTTCTTCTCGCGCCGCAAGCTGGTGGAAAAGACGCTGGAGCGCTGGAATGTCGAGGCGCTCGGTCGGGCGCTTAGCCGGCTGCAGACGGCGGTGCTGCAGACGCGCAAACGGCCGGAACTGTCGGAAGCGCTGGCCAGGCAGGCGCTGCTCGGCATCGCGATCGAAAGCGCGAGATTGGGGCAGCGCAGCTGATCTCCCTTCTGTAGGCAGGGCAATCGCATAGGGCGCTCCCCTCTCCGTCTCGGCGCTGTGCGCCGAGCCACCTCTCCCCGCCTCCGGCGGGGGCGAGGAACCGAGGCTTGCAAAGGCCGCGTCCTCGGCGATTAGCGTTTCCTCGCCCCCACAAAGTGGGGGGAAGGTGGCCGCGTAGCGGACGGAGAGGGGGCAGCGCTGCCCTATCTGGGTTTGCCTTGCCCACAATGGAGGAGATCGTTTCGCCAATGATCCGGAATAAACGGGCTGGCACAGCGTCAGCCCTCATTGTCTATCACCGATATATCAGGCGTATCCAGGCTTAAGCGAAAACCTCAGCTGCCGCCAAAAACCGTTGCGCCGCAGCCGCCTACCGCTCGTCCTTCAGCCGCCGGCAGAGCTCGTCGAGCTGCTCCAGCGAGCGGTAATCGACGCGCAGCGTGCCACCCTTGCCCTTGTGCTCGATGCTAACGATCATGCCGATCGTGTCGGTCATCAGCTTCTCGAGCGCCAGCGTGTCGGGATCCTTTTCGGGCGCGGTTGTCGCGGACTTCACCTTGGCCGGCGTCGGACCGGCGGGCGTCTGCGCCAGCGCTTCGGCCTGACGCACCGAAAGCCCCTCCTTGACGATGCGCTTGGCGAGCCCGGCCGGGTCCTCGGCGGTCACCAGCGTGCGGGCATGGCCGGCTGAGAGATCGCCGTCGACCAGCATTGAGTGGATCACGGGGGGCAGCTTCAAAAGCCTAAGCGTGTTGGCGACATGGCTGCGGCTCTTGCCGATCACCTGGCCGAGATCGGCCTGGGTATAGCCATGCTCGTCGATGAGCTGCTGATAGCCTTGCGCCTCCTCGACCGGATTGAGGTCGGCGCGCTGCACGTTTTCGATGATTGCCAATTCCAGCGCCGTGCGGTCGTTGACGTCGCGCACGATGATCGGGATTTCGGTAAGCCCCGCGCGCTGCGCCGCCCGCCAGCGCCGCTCGCCGGCGATGATCTCGTAGCGGCCGGTCTGCGAGGGCGAGGGGCGCGCCACCACCGGCTGTACCACGCCATGCTCGCGGATCGACTGGGCAAGGTCGGTCAGCTCGGCATCGCCGAAATGCCGGCGCGGGTTCTTCGGGTTAGGGCTGACGAATTCGATCGGCACCTTGCCGTCCGCCGCCACCGTCGCGCTCGGCTTTTCCGGTGCCGCCGGACGGTCGATTTCGCCGATCAGCGCCGCGAGGCCACGGCCCAGTCTTTTTCTCGATTGGTCTTCGCTCATTATAATGTCCAGATCGTTTCGGAATCGAATCGGATAGTTAACCAACCTAGCGGCAGCCAGCGACTCAGGCGGCGCGCAGCTTGCGCTCGCGGCGGATCACCTCGGAGGCGAGCTGCAGATAGGCCTGGCTGCCCGAGCATTTCAGGTCATAGAGGATCGCCGGCTTGCCATAGGAAGGCGCCTCGGAGACGCGCACGTTGCGTGGGATGATCGTCTCATAGACCTTGTCGCCCATATGGGTGCGCACATCCTGCACCACCTGGTTGGCGAGGTTGTTGCGGCCGTCATACATGGTGAGCACGATCCCCTGGATGGTGAGGTCCGGATTGATCGTGCCACGCACCTGCTCGACCGTTTCCAGCAACTGGCTGAGACCCTCCAGCGCGAAGAACTCGCATTGCAGCGGCACGAGAACAGAGTCGGCCGCCGCCATTGAATTCAAAGTCAAAAGATTGAGCGAGGGCGGGCAGTCGATCAGCACATAGCCGAACGGCGCCGACCGCTCTGCCGCGGCGCGCAGCGCATTGCGCAGCCTGAGCACGCGGTCGGGCGCCGAGGCGATCTCCATCTCGATGCCGAGCAGGTCAAGCGTCGAAGGCACAATGGACAGGCCCGGCACCGCCGTCGGCACGGCTGCCGCTTCCAGCTCGAGCTCGCCGGTCAGCACATCATAGGACGAGACGGTCCGGTCCTTGCGGTCGATGCCGAGCCCGGTGCTGGCATTGCCCTGCGGATCGAGATCGACGATCAGCACGCGCTCGCCGATCGCGGCCAGGGCCGTCGCCAGATTGATGGCGGTCGTCGTCTTGCCGACGCCGCCCTTCTGGTTGGCGACGGTGATGATACGCGGTGCTGTGCTCATGGGCCTATGCCAGTAATTCATTGCTGTTTCGCCGGACGCAAGTCGCTGATTTCGAGGACGACGCCATGGGGGTCGGTCATGCTCGAATGTTCTACCAGATCGAAGCCCCAGCGGTGAGTGCTTTCTTCCACTTCGGCCCGGTAATCCCGGCCTTTATGGAAAAGCGCGCGCGCCCCTTTGGTCAGCCAGGGCGCAGCCAGATCGAGCAGGTCCGGGAGCGCGGCGAGCGCCCGCGCCGTGACGATTTCCGGCGCGGAAACAAGCGGATAGCTGTCGTCGATGCGCTTCGCCAGGACCCGCGCCGGCAAATCGAATTGGCCCACGACAGACTGCAGGAACGACGCCTTCTTGCGGTTGCTCTCGACAAGATCGATCGATGCGCCGGGACGTTCTTTGAGCAGGAAGCCGAGCACCAAGCCGGGAAACCCGCCGCCCGAGCCGAGATCGACCCAGCGTGTTGCGGCGGGGGCGATTCGCGCAAGCTGGGCGCTATCCAGGATATGGCGCCGCCAGACATCGTCCAGCGTCGACGGCGCCGCCAGATTGATGCTGCGGTTCCATTTCAGGAACAGCTGTTCGAAAGCCCCAAGCCGCTCGAATGTTTCACGTGAAACCGGACCCGCTGCCTTCTGCAGGTCCGCCCAGGCGTCCGCGCTCACGCGACGGACCTTCGCGCGCCAAGCTCGGCATTGCGGACATGCGCGACAATGATGGCAAGCGCCGCCGGCGTCATGCCTTCCATCCGTTGCGCGTCGGCAATCGAACGCGGCTGGCGCGTCTTCATCTTCTGCTTCAGCTCGTTCGACAGGCCCGGCACATCCGAGAAGTCGATCCCCTCCGGGATGAGCCGCGATTCCTCATGCCTGATCTGTGCCACATCCGCCTGCTGGCGATCGAGGTAAACCGAATATTTCGCTTCCGTTTCAAGCCGCTCGGCGGTCTTGGCGTCAAGCGCGGCAAAGCGCGGTTCGACGCGGGCGAGCCAGGCCATGTCGACGCCCGGATGCGCCAAGAGGTCGTAAGCCGAGCGGCGCACTCCGTCTTTGTTGATCTCCACCCCCAGCCGCGCCGCCTCGTTTGGCGTCCAGGCCACCGACTTCGCCAAGATACGAGCCTCATCGAGCTCCCGGACCATCCCGCCGAAGCGCTGCAGCCGCTCCGACGACGCGATGCCGAGCTTGTCGGCCAGCGGCGTCAGCCGCTCGTCGGCGTTATCGGCGCGCAGCGAAAGCCGGAACTCGGCGCGCGAGGTGAACATGCGATAGGGCTCTGCGATGCCGCGGCTGGTGAGGTCATCGACCATCACGCCGATATAGGCTTCGGTCCGGCTGAGCACGAATTCGTCACTGCCGGCCGCCTTGCGCGCCGCGTTGATGCCGGCAAGCAGGCCTTGCGCACCGGCCTCTTCGTAACCGGTCGTGCCGTTGATCTGCCCGGCAAGGAACAGGCCGGCGACGCGCTTCGTCTCCAGCGTCGTCTTCAGCTCGCGCGGGTCGACATGATCGTATTCGATCGCATAGCCCGGCTGCAGCATCGTCGCCTTCTCCAGCCCGGGAATGGTCTTCAGGATCTCGAGCTGAACGTCCTCCGGCAGCGAGGTCGAGATGCCGTTCGGATAGACCGTGTCGTCATCGAGACCTTCCGGCTCCAGGAAAATCTGATGGCCCTCGCGGTCACCGAACTTGACGATCTTGTCCTCGATCGATGGGCAATAGCGCGGGCCGACGCCTTCGATCGAGCCGGAATACATGGCCGAGCGGCCAAGATTGGCGCGGATCAAATCATGCGTTGCCGGCATGGTGCGCGTGATGCCGCAATGGATCTGCGGGTTGGCGATAGCGTCCGTCATCAGCGAGAACGGCACCGGATCTTCGTCCGCGGCTTGGGCGTCCAGCGAGGCCCAGTCGATGGTGCGGCCGTCGAGGCGAGGGGGCGTTCCGGTCTTCAGGCGCCCGAGCTTGAAACCCGCGCGCGCCATCGTCGCCGACAGGCCGTGGCTCGCCTGCTCGTTCATGCGGCCGGCGACGATCTTCTTCTCGCCGATATGAATCAGGCCGCGCAGAAAGGTGCCGGTGGTCAGCACCACGGCGCCGCAAGCCAACCGGCGGTCACCAGAAATCTGAACGGCAGCGATTCGACAGTCCATGATTTCGAAGTCGATAGCCTCGCCTTCGATCACGTCGAGATTGTTCTGCTGCCGAATCGCTTCCTGTATGGCGAGCCGATAGAGCTTGCGGTCGGCCTGGGTGCGCGGCCCGCGCACGGCCGGCCCCTTGCGGCGATTGAGCAGGCGGAACTGGATGCCGGCGGCATCGGCGAAGCGGCCCATCAGTCCGTCCATGGCATCGATCTCGCGCACGAGATGGCCCTTGCCGAGACCGCCGATCGCCGGATTGCAGGACATGACGCCGATCGTGTCGAAGCGAAGCGTCACCAGCGCGGTTCTGGCGCCGGCGCGCGCGGCAGCACTCGCCGCCTCGCATCCGGCATGGCCGCCGCCCACCACCACCACATCATAGTGATCGGTCATTTTCGATGGATCCGCTTTCAGAGATGGACAGACACATGTCCCTGCCACCTCACGCTGTCAAGGACGAAGAGCGGACTCGTTTCACGTGAAACATCGATCCGGCCCAATTGCGTAGTGTTTCACGTGAGTCACTGCCGGACAGAGGCCGTTCCGTGTTTCACGTGAATCATTTACCAATGCAGAACTGCGAGAAGATGACGTCGAGCAGATCCTCTACATCGACGGCACCGACGATCCGCCCGAGGCGCTCTGTCGCCAACCGCAATTCCTCGGCGCGCAGCTCCTGGCTGTGCCCTGACAGCGCCGCCCTCAGGAAATCCATTGCCTCCCTGAGCAGCTCGACATGGCGCATTCTGGATGGCAGAACGTCACCCGCCTCGCCAACAGCGGCTGCGGCGCGGCTTCCGATCTCATCGAGAAGGCGCCCCAGTCCGCTGCCGTCCCTGGAAGAAATCACCAGGTCGTAGGCACCGGCGCCAACGTCGGCGATGTCCGACTTCGTGCCGATTCTCAGCAACGGAGCCCCAGCCGGGACTTCCCCGACAGGCGCCGGATTGGCCATATCCTCCAACAGCAGAACAAGATCCGCCACATCAGCTTTGGCCCGCGCTCGTTCGATGCCGATCGCTTCCACCTTGCCCGCGGCGTCGCGCAGCCCGGCGGTATCGACAAGCCGCACCTTCAGCCCGTTGAGATCCATGACGACCTCGAGCAGATCGCGGGTTGTGCCCGGTTCATCGGTGACGATCGCCGCCTCGCGCCGCGCCAAGGCGTTGAACAGACTGGACTTGCCGGCATTCGGCGCGCCGAGGATCACGACCTCAAAACCGTCACGGATGATCTCCGCTGCCTTGAACCCCTCGACGTGCCGTTCGATCTCGCCGATCATGGCGGTCACGTCCGACCAGACCGCCTCCGAAACGGAGCCAGGCACATCCTCCTCGTCGGCGAAGTCGATCTCCGCCTCGATCATCGCCCGGGCATGGATCAGCCGGCGCCGCCAGCTCGAATAGAGTTCGCTCTGCGCGCCTTCCGCATTGCTGAGGGCGAACCGGCGCTGCGCCTCGGTTTCTGCATTGACCAAGTCGGCCAAGGCCTCGGTCTCGACCAGATCCAACCTGCCGTTCAGAAAGGCGCGCCTGGTGAACTCCCCGGGTTCGGCATGCCTGACGCCTTCGAAGCCGGTGATCGTCTCCAGCATCTTGGCCGCGACCGCGCGGCTGCCATGCACCTGGAACTCGGCGACGTCCTCGCCGGTGAAGCTGCCGGGGCCCGGAAAGAACAGCACGAGCCCGTGGTCGATCGTCGAACCATCCGCCGCCCTGATTGTCCGTAAATTGGTAAACCGATCCTTAATCGGCCCGGCGATCGTTTCGACCACGAATCGAGTCTCCGGCCCGGAAATGCGGATAACCGCGATGCCCGCGGGCAGGCGGCCGCTGGACAGCGCGACGATCGAATCTTTCGAAGCCATTGGCGAAACCATTTGCCGGACCTGCCGAACCGCCTAGATTAAATGATGGAGCCCGAAAACACTTCACACTTTTCGGCGTCAGGCACTTGCCTTGCAAACTCAAATCCGAGCCGCTCATCGTGACCTTGCCCGCGCGAAACCTGCTTGCCGAAGAAGCCAGCCCCTATCTGCGGCAGCACAGCGACAATCCCGTCCATTGGCGCGGCTGGTCGCCGGCCGCCCTTGCCGAAGCCAGGGAACTCGGCCGGCCGATTCTGCTCTCCATCGGCTACGCCGCCTGCCATTGGTGCCATGTCATGGCGCATGAAAGCTTCGAGAACGACGCCGTCGCGGCCGTCATGAACCGGCTCTACGTGAATATCAAGGTCGATCGCGAGGAGCGGCCGGACATCGACCAGATCTACATGGCTGCGCTCCATGCCATGGGCGAGCAGGGCGGCTGGCCGCTCACCATGTTCCTGACGCCTGACGGCAAGCCCTTCTGGGGCGGCACCTATTTTCCGCGCGAGGCGCGTTACGGGCGGCCGGGCTTCATCCAGGTGCTGGAAGCGGTCGACAGGGCTTGGCGGGAAAAGCAGCAGAGCCTCGCCGAAAGCGCCGACGGGCTGACCGCCCATGTCGAATCCCGGCTTGCCGGGACAAAGGGCAAGGCGGTGCTCGACCGCGATACGCTCAGCGATCTCGCGGGGCGCATCGGCGGCATGATCGACCGCGATCTCGGCGGCTTGAAGGGCGCGCCCAAATTCCCGAATGCGCCCTTCATGCATACGCTTTGGCTGTCCTGGCTGCGCGACGGCCACGCGGACCACCGCGATGCCGTGCTCACCAGCCTCGAAAAAATGCTTGCCGGCGGCATCTACGACCATGTCGGCGGTGGCCTCAGCCGCTACTCCACCGATGCCGAATGGTTGGTGCCGCATTTCGAAAAAATGCTCTACGACAATGCCCAGCTTATCCGCCTGTGCAACTGGGCCTATGCCGCCACCGGCAAAGACTTGTTCCGGCTGCGAATCGAAGAGACCGTCGCCTGGCTGCTGCGCGAGATGCGTGTCGAAGCCGGCGCCTTTGCCGCCAGCCTCGACGCCGACAGCGACGGCGAGGAGGGGCTTTTCTATACCTGGAGCCGCGACGAGGTGGAAGCTGCGCTTGGCGAGCAGGCCCCGACTTTCTTTCAGTATTTCGAGCTGGCCGCGCCGCATGGCTGGGAAGGCAAGCCGATTATTCGCCAGACCGAAACACAGCAAAGCCAGGGCATCGCCGATTACGCTCAGCTCGCCCCTTTGAAAGCGAAGCTGCTGGCTGTCCGCGAACAACGCGTCAGACCCGGTCGTGACGGCAAGGTGCTCACCGACTGGAACGGTCTGATGATCGCGGCACTCGCCGAAGCCGGCCGCTCGCTCGGTCGAGCGGATTGGATCGATGCCGCGGCAAAAGCGTTCACCCATATTGTCGAGGCCAGCCAGGACGGCCGTCTGCCGCATTCCATGCTCGACGCGAAGAAGCTTTTTCCGGCACTGTCCAGCGATTACGCCGCCATGACCAATGCCGCGATCGCGTTGTTCGAGGCAACCGGCGACCCGGCCTATTCCGATCACGCCCGACATTTCATCGGCGAGCTCGACCGCTGGCACCTGGACAGCGACAAGACCGGCTACTGGCTGACCGCCTCGGACAGCGGCGACGTGCCGATCCGCATCCGCGGCGATGTCGATGAGGCGATTCCCTCGGCCACCAGCCAGATCGTCGAGGCTCTGGTTCGGTTGTCTTCGCTCACCGGCGACCTCGAACTCTGGGAGAAGCCCTGGGCGGCGGCCGAGCACGCCATGGGCCGCGCATCCCAACAGGCTTACGGCCAGGCGGGCATCGTCAATGCCTGTGCCCTGGCGCTCGAGCCGCTGAAGCTTGTCATCATAGATGAGCCAGGATCTTCAAGCCTCGTTCCGGTCGCGAATCGGAATCCCGACCCGCGCCGGGTCGATATCGTCGTGCCGATCGGCACGGAAACGAATCGACCCTTGCTGCCGGGCGGCGTGCTGCCGCCGACGGACAAGCCAGGCGCCTGGTTCTGCAGCGGACAAGTGTGCCTGCCGGCGTTGAGGGTTGCGAGTGAGTTGGAGAAGCTGTTGCGGCGATAGCCCCTTTTCCTTCTCCCCTTGTGGGGTGAGAAGCGGTCTGCGCAGCGGACGAAAAGCCAATTGCTTGGCTTTTCGAGCTTCGAACGCCCTGAGCCTGCGAAGGGCCGGGTGGTGTCGCCGAAGGCGACGGATGAGGGGTGCTCCAGATGCCACCAGCGTCTCACTCCGCTGGAACACCCCTCATCCGTCTCGGCGCTGCGCGCCGATCCACCTTCTCCCACAAGGGGAGAAGGGGAAGCCTACGCCAATCACGTATTCATCGAATCGAAGAAGTCCGCGTTGGTCTTGGTCTGCTTGAGCTTGTCGATCAGGAACTCGATCGCGTCGGTCGTGCCCATCGGCGCCAGGATGCGACGCAGCACGAAGATCTTCTGCAGGTCCGAACGCGGCACAAGCAGGTCTTCCTTGCGGGTGCCCGACTTGAGGATGTCGATCGCCGGATAGATGCGCTTGTCGGCCACCTTGCGGTCAAGCTGGATTTCGCAGTTGCCGGTACCCTTGAACTCTTCGAAGATGACTTCGTCCATGCGGCTGCCGGTGTCAATCAGCGCGGTGGCGATGATGGTCAGCGAACCGCCTTCTTCGATATTGCGCGCGGCGCCAAAGAAACGCTTCGGACGCTGCAGCGCGTTGGCGTCGACACCGCCGGTCAGCACCTTGCCGGATGACGGCACGACCGTGTTGTAGGCGCGGCCGAGGCGGGTGATCGAATCGAGCAGGATCACGACGTCGCGGCCATGCTCGACCAGGCGCTTGGCCTTCTCGATCACCATTTCGGCGACCTGCACGTGGCGCGCGGCCGGCTCATCGAAGGTCGAGGAGATGACCTCGCCCTTCACCGAGCGCTGCATGTCGGTCACTTCCTCGGGACGCTCGTCGATCAGAAGCACGATCAGGTAGCATTCCGGATGGTTGGCGGTGATCGAATGGGCGATGTTCTGCAACAGCACCGTCTTACCGGTGCGCGGCTGGGCGTTGATCAGCGCGCGCTGGCCCTTGCCGATCGGCGCCACCAGGTCGATCACGCGCGGCGAGATGTCCTTGGTCGGGGGAGTGTCGACTTCCATCTTCAGCCGCGAGGTCGGGTAGAGCGGCGTCAGATTGTCAAAGTGGATCTTGTGCCGGATTTTTTCCGGATCGTCGAAATTGATGGTGTTGACCTTGAGCAGGGCGAAATAGCGCTCGCCCTCTTTTGGGCTGCGGATCGGTCCTTCGACCGTGTCGCCGGTCTTGAGCGAGAAGCGCCGGATTTGCGACGGCGAGATATAGATGTCGTCTGGACCCGGCAGGTAGTTTGCGTTGGCCGAGCGCAGGAAGCCGAAACCGTCCTGCAGCACCTCGACCACGCCGTCGCCGATGATCTCGATGTCTTGCGCGGCGAGCTTCTTCAGGATCGCGAACATCAGCTCCTGCTTGCGCATGACGCTGGCGTTCTCCACCTCGAGCGATTCGGCGTAAGCGATCAGCTCCGGCGGCTTCTTGTTCTTGAACTCTGCGAGTTTCATTTCTTGCATTAGATAGACTCTGGGTAGGCTTTTGGGAGAAAAATCGGCTGAATACGACAAATGCCGGGCGCGGCCGAAAGCGAGTAAAGGGGGCGGCGCATGACGGGAAGGAAGACCCGTCTTTTATCGTCGGTCGCCCGAAAGAGCAAGCCGCCTTTTGCTGGGCTTCTTCTGGTTTTGGGGGAGCCTAGAACGGCTTCACGACGACCAGGATGACGATGACGATCATCAGCAATGTGGGGATCTCGTTGACGATCCGCCAGTGCCTGGCCGGCTTTTCGTTCTTGTCCTCGGCGAATTTCCTGACCGCGCCGGCGAGATAGCCATGCAGACCCGACAGGATGAGCACCAGCGCGATCTTGGTGTGCAGCCAGCCGCCCTGGAAACCGAAGCCTTTCCAGGCCAGCCAAAGGCCGAACACCCAGGTCACGATCATCGCCGGATTGATGATCCCCCTGAGCAGCCGGCGCTCCATCACCTTGAAGGTTTCGGACTGCACCGAGCCCTTCTCGGCATCGACATGATAGACAAACAGCCGCGGCAGATAGAGCATGCCCGCCATCCAGGCGATCACCGCGACCACATGGATGGCCTTCGCCCAGAGATAGAAGCCGTCGCCAGCCACCAGGTAGAGAAGGGCCGTCGCCGCCACGAGAACGACAATGCCGATCACCATGCGCTTCATCGCCTGGCCGGTGGTGTTCTCGTTGCTCATATTGCTCATCGGTGGCTCCTCACCATTTTCACCATCGCTTCGACATGCGCCACCGGCGTTTCCGGCGTGATGCCATGGCCGAGATTGAAGATCAGCGGCCCGCCGCCCAGCGTCTTCAGGATGGCATCGACGCCATCGGCCAGCGCCTTGCCGCCGGCGACCAGCCGCAGCGGATCGAGATTGCCCTGCACCGCGCCTTCGCGCTGCAGCTCCTTCGCCATGGACAAAGGCACGGTCCAGTCGAGGCCGAGACCAGCGATACCGGTCTTCTTCCTGTAGTCGCGATAGCGTTCGCCGGCGCCCTTGGGAAACCCGATCACCGGCACGTCGGGGTGAACCGTCTTCACCTGCCGCACGATCTCGGCCACCGGCTCGACGCAGAAAGCCTCGAAGGAGGGCTCGTCCAGCACGCCCGACCAGGAATCGAAAATCTGCACCGCATCGGCGCCGGCTTCGATCTGGCGGATGAGATAGGCAGCCGAATGATCGGCCAGTGTCTTCAAGAGCGTCGCGAAGGCCTCGGGCTCGCGATAGGCGAACAGCCGCGCCGGTCCCTGGTCGGGCGTTCCATGCCCGGCGATCATATAGGTCGCCACCGTCCATGGCGCGCCGCAGAAGCCGAGCAGCGTCGTCTCGTCGGGCAGCTTCGCGCGCAGCCGGCGCACGGTCTCGTAGACCGGCTCGAGATTCACGTGAAACAGATCGCCGTTCAGCGCCGCGATCTCGGTCACCGAGATCGGCTTCAGAACCGGCCCGCGGCCTTCCTCGAAACGGACATCCCTTCCCAAGGCATTGGGCACGACGAGAATGTCGGAGAACAGGATCGAGGCGTCGAAGCCGAAGCGTTCGATCGGCTGCAGCGTCACCTCGACGGCAAGGTCCGGATCATAGCAGAGATCGAGGAAGGAGCCTGCGCGCTTCCTTGTCTCGCGATACTCCGGAAGATAGCGGCCCGCCTGGCGCATCATCCAGAGCGGCGGCGGTGAAACCGTCTCGCCCTTGAGGACGTCGAGCACGATCCGTTTCCCAGCCATCCAGCGCCCGCCTCTCCAGTTCTCTTAAATCAAATATCTATTTTAAAAGAGTCTTCTGATTCTAAGAGTCTGTTGGTTGTGATGATTGCGACCTGTCCAGCCTGCGGCTCGAAAAGGCCAGTCAGCATATTGTCGCGTACTTGTTTTCGCAAATTGGAGGGATCTGGGGACAAGGCCGATTCAGGCTTTCGAGTCAAAAGCTTGGCCGATCCGATCCGATATCCGGGTTGTGGATGAAATCGGCCCGGAAAAGTTGATCCCCAGTTTTGTCCCCAGCGCCGCGACAAAGCCTACAGCTGGTCGAATTGTGGACAAGCGGCCATCTGATACAGTCGCTTCCCTACCCAAGGCCCGCCCATCCAGCCTTGTCCACAATTGCCCACAGCCTGGACCCACCCCTTGTGAACAAACCTCAGAGCTTCTTCCATCTGCATCTGATCTCCGACGCCACCGGCGAGACGCTGCTGGCCGCCGGCCGCGCTGCGTCAGCGCAATACAAGGACGCCCGCGCCATCGAACATATCTATCCGCTGATCCGAACCGAGAAGCAGGTCGCCAAGGTCTTCGACGACATCGAGGAGGAGCCCGGCATCATCCTCTACACCGTGGTCGACCAGAAGCTCGCGCGCTCGATCGACGAGCGCTGCGCGGCCATGGGCCTGCCTTGCGTCTCGGTGCTGGAGCCGGTGCTCGCCGTCTTCCAGTCCTATCTCGGCACGCCGGCCGGTCGCCGCGTCGGCGCCCAGCATGTGCTCGACGCCGAATATTTCCGCCGCATCGACGCGTTGAACTTCACCATGGAGCATGATGACGGCCAGCTGCCGGCCAATATGGACGATGCCGATATCGTGCTGATCGGCATCTCGCGCACCTCGAAGACGCCGAC
The DNA here is from genome assembly GCF_003997405.1 of Mesorhizobium sp. M2A.F.Ca.ET.042.01.1.1. Taxonomy (NCBI): domain Bacteria; kingdom Pseudomonadati; phylum Pseudomonadota; class Alphaproteobacteria; order Hyphomicrobiales; family Phyllobacteriaceae; genus Mesorhizobium; species Mesorhizobium sp. M2A.F.Ca.ET.042.01.1.1. Next base: position 506 of record NZ_RZRX01000051.1, on the reverse strand, counting down.
CTCGATCTATCTCGCCAATCGCGGCATCAAGACCGCCAACATCCCGATCGTGCTCGGCGTGCCGCTGCCCGAGAGCCTGATCGCCGCCAAGACGCCGTTGATCGTCGGCCTGATCGCGACGGCCGAGCGCATCTCGCATGTGAGGCAGAACCGCATCCTCGGCAACAGCGCCGCCTTCGTGCCGACCGACTATGTCGATCGCGCCGCCATCAACGAGGAGCTTGCCTATGCGCGTCAGCTCTGCACGAAGCATGGCTGGCCGATGATCGATGTCAGCCGCCGCTCCATCGAGGAAACGGCGGCGGCGATCGTTGCCCTGCGGGGCAAGACGCGCTAGGGGCAAGCGATAAAAGTGAGCACTCCGTCCAGCACCCCTCATCCGTCCGAGCTTCGCTCGGCCACCTTCTCCCACAAGGGGAGAAGGAAGAGCGCGGCGCCAGCGTCCCGCGATTACCGTCAGGCGGCGATTTGCAGCGGCGTTGGCGCAGGACTTTCCTTCCCCCTTG
>NZ_RZRX01000519.1:0-1686 GCF_003997405.1 Mesorhizobium sp. M2A.F.Ca.ET.042.01.1.1 | reverse complement strand
TCCCGAGACGATGCTTGGCGACACGGCGGTTGCCGTGCATCCGGGTGACGAGCGCTTCACCGATCTGGTCGGCCGCAACGTCGTGCTGCCCATCGTCGGCCGCAAGATACCGATCGTGGCGGACGAATATTCCGATCCGGAGAAGGGCTCCGGCGCGGTCAAGATCACGCCGGCGCACGACTTCAACGATTTCGAGGTCGGCAAGCGTCACAAATTGCCGGCGATCAACATCCTGACGGCCGAAGCCGCCATCAAGCTCAAGGACAACGAGGATTTCCTCGCCGGTCTCGAGGTCACGCCGGAGCGCCAGGCCGTCTGGGACGAGCTCGACGGGCTCGACCGCTTCGCTGCCCGCAAGAAGATCGTCGAGCTGATGGAAGCGGGCGGGTTCCTCGACAAGATCGAGCCGCACCGGCACACCGTGCCGCATGGCGACCGCGGCGGCGTGCCGATCGAGCCGTTCCTGACCGACCAGTGGTATGTCAACGCCGCCGAGCTCGCCAAGCCGGCGATCGCCTCGGTGCGCGAGGGCCGCACGAACTTCGTGCCGAAGAATTGGGAAAAGACCTATTTCGACTGGATGGAGAACATCCAGCCCTGGTGCATTTCGCGCCAGCTCTGGTGGGGCCACCAGATCCCGGCCTGGTATGGGCCGGACGGGCATGTCTTCGTCGAGAAGACCGAGGAAGAGGCCCTGGCCGCGGCGGTCGAATATTACCTGGCGTTGGAAGGGCCGTGGAAGGCCTGGGTCGAGGACAAGCTCGAGAATTTTCAGCCGGGCGAGATCCTGACCCGCGACGAGGACGTTCTCGACACCTGGTTCTCGTCGGCGCTGTGGCCCTTTTCGACGCTCGGCTGGCCCGACCAGACGCCCGAGCTCAAGACCTATTACCAGACCGACGTGCTGGTGACCGGCTTCGACATCATCTTCTTCTGGGTCGCCCGCATGATGATGATGGGCCTGCACTTCATGGACGAGGAGCCGTTCCACACGGTCTATGTGCATGCGCTGGTCCGCGACAAGAACGGCGCCAAGATGTCGAAGTCGAAAGGCAACGTCATCGATCCGCTCGACCTGATCGACGAATATGGCGCAGATGCGCTGCGCTTCACGTTGACAGTGATGGCGGCTCAAGGGCGCGACGTGAAGCTCGATCCGGCGCGCATTGCCGGCTACCGCAATTTCGGCACCAAGCTGTGGAACGCGACGCGCTTCGCCGAGATGAACGAGGTTGCGCGCAACGACGATTTCTGGCTGAACGACGCCAAGCTGCCGGTCAATCGCTGGATCCTCACAGAACTCACGCGGGCGGCGCGTGCGGTCACCGAAGGCATCACCAGCTATCGTTTCAACGAGGCGGCGGGCGCTGCCTATCGCTTCGTCTGGAACCTGTTTTGCGACTGGTACCTGGAGCTGTTGAAGCCGGTGTTCATGGGCACGGACGAGGCCGCCAAGGCCGAGAGCCGCGCCTGCGTCGCCTTCGTGCTTGACGAGATCTACAAGCTCCTGCATCCGATGATGCCGTTCATGACCGAGGAGCTGTGGGCGCAGACCGCTGGCGAGGGCAAGGAGCGCTCGTCGCTGCTTTGCCATGCCGCCTGGCCGTCGCCCGACTTCGAGGACGAAGAGGCTGCCGCCGACATCAACTGGCTGGTCGACCTTGTCCCGGGCATCCGGTCAGTGCG
>NZ_RZRX01000518.1:0-1708 GCF_003997405.1 Mesorhizobium sp. M2A.F.Ca.ET.042.01.1.1 | reverse complement strand
GGCCAACCAGGTCTACAGCGGCACCTTCTACGACATATTCGGTGCGCTGCTTTCCACGATCGTACTTTTGGCCGCCATCATCTTTTCGGCGCTTGCCATAGCAGCAATCATCGCGGCCAAGATCATGCTGTTCATCACTTTGGCGCTGGCGCCGGTCTGGATTGTCCTTTGGCTCTTCCGGTGGTCAAGCCGGATGAGCGAGGGCTTCATTTCCCTGACCACCTATCTGATCATCCAACAAATCCTCATATACGGCTTCCTGGGTTTCTATTTTTCGCTCGTAAATCTTGCCTTGAACACTGCCACGTCGGGAGGCGCCAGCATCGACAACAAGATGTCGATGGTCCTGCCGCTCGTCCTGGTCACAATCATCGGCATCTATGTGCTCATGCAAATCCCGGCGATCGCCTCGATCCTGAACGGCGGCGGGTATCTCAGCACTGTCGGCGCATACCGTTCCTATGGGAATGTGCCCGGCAATGTTGCCCGCTATTCCGGCGCGCGGTTTGTCGCGAACCGTTGGCAGCGGCTCCGAACCTCCCGCAGTAGCGAGGCGGCTCGATCATCCATTCAGCAGGCAGCGCGCGATAACGCGAGACCATTGGCATAGACCGCAGGCACTGAGACGTGCGGCTTTATGGCTGCAGTGGGAGTTTGGACATGAGGCTGAAGTAAAGTGACAAAAATGCAGTCAAGCATCCCCCCAGAGCCCGGCAAACTCGTCGACGAGCGCTACTATCAGGCCGGCGCGACATGGGAGGACGACACCCACCGGTCTCTGAGACGTTCGCGCACGCTGGCTTGGCTTGTGAGTGGCGTCGCCGGTGTCGTTGCGGGCCTGTCACTGCTGACGCTCGTGCTCATCCTTCCGCTCAAGCAATTCGAGCCCTATGTGATCGAGGTCGATAAGACGACGGGATATCTCGAAGTCGCGCGCGCGCTGAAACCCGGCGACCTGTCGCAGAATGAGGCGGTCACGGCCGCCAATCTCGTCCGCTATATCCGCGCCCGCGAGACCTATGACGCGCGCGAGATCAAGCAGAACTACGATCTGGCGCAGCTTTATTCGACGGGAACGGCGTCCAGGGATTTGACTTGGGGCTACACGCCGTCCAACGCGCAGTCGCTCGACAAAATCTACGGGCGTAACGTCACCATTTCCGTCGACGTCAAGTCGGTGTCACTGCTCAACAGCACGACGGCGTCGGTGCGGTTTTCGACCACGACGCGTCGCGAGAATTCTTCCACGACCGACAATTGGGTGGCTGTGGTCAAGTTCCGTTACACGAAGACGCCGATCAAGAACGAATGGCGCTTCGACAATCCGCTTGGCTTCCAGGTGATCGAATACCGTCGCGATCAGGAGTCCGCGCCAACGGCCGGGAGCGCGCAATGAAGGGACACATCGGCGCCGCCCTGTCGCTGCTGGTATTGCTTGGCTCGGCCAGCTCAGCCGCCGCGCGCGACTATCGTATCCGCTACGTGCCTTTCGACAACGACGATGTGACGACGGTCAACGCCGCGCTCGGCGTCTCCACGATGATCGAGCTCAGCCCGTCCGAAGTCATCGAGACCGTTTCGGCCGGCGACACGAAAGGCTGGTCGATCGTGCCCAAGCGCGGCTCGCGCTTTCTTTTCATCAAGCCGCTCGAACGGGACGCCTGGACGAACGTCAACGTCGTTACCGACCGGCGGGTCTATTCGCTGC
>NZ_RZRX01000517.1:0-1773 GCF_003997405.1 Mesorhizobium sp. M2A.F.Ca.ET.042.01.1.1 | reverse complement strand
GCCCTGCTCTCAGCGCGCCGATGCAGACCGGCGACGGGCTTTTGGTGCGGCTCAATCCAGTCACTGGAGGACTTTCGCCAAACTTGCTGATCCGATTGGGCGAATCCGCCCTGCGCCACGGCAATGGCATCATGGAAGTGACCGCGCGCGGCAGCTTGCAGATCCGCGGATTGAGCGCGGAAAGCGCCGGGATGCTGGCGGCTGAGGTGGATGCGCTTGGTATTGAAGTGCGGACCAGCGTTCCGGTTGAGATCGGGCCGTTAGCCGGGATCGACCCCGAGGAGATTGCCGATCCGCGCCCGTTGGCCGAGCGGCTCAGGGCGGCGATCGAAGAAGCTGGGCTGACGGCAAGGCTGGGGCCGAAAGTGTCGGTGGTTGTCGATGGCGGCGGACAGCTGAGCATGGATGCCGTGGGGGCCGATGTGCGGCTCAAGGCGGTGAGGGCCGGCGAGGATGTTCGTTGGGGCGTATCGGTTGCCGGCGACGGGCGCAGTGCAAAGCCGCTAGCCACTGCCGATGCGGATGCTGCCCGCGACATTGCCGTGGCGGCTCTTCGGATGGTCGCCGAAAAAGGACGCGAGGCGCATACCCGCGATTTGTCGGAGCGGCAATTAGCCTCTCTCACAGGCTGGCGTTCCTTTGCGCCCCCCTCTGTCCTGCCGGACATCTCCCCCACAAGGGGGGAGATCGATCCGTCGCGGGCGGTTTCTCCAATTTCCGGCGCTGAAAGAGCGCAGCATATCTCCACCTTCGCCTGGGAAGCGCCTTCGGCCGAACTGCCAATCTCCTCCCTAGTGGGGGAGATGTCCGGCAGGACAGAGGGGAGCGCCGTAGAGCGCCCTCGCTTGCCGATTGGCCTTTTCAACGTTGATGAAGGCACTGCCCTCGGCATCGTCCTGCCCTTCGGCAGCATGCCGGCGCAGAACCTTGTCGAGCTTGCCACAAAGGCCGCAGATCTTGGCTCGACCGAAATCCGCCTCGCCCCAAGCCGCGCTCTGCTTGTCCTTGGCCTCTCCCCATCCGCCTGCGCCTCGCTGCAATCCACGGCCGCCACCCTCGGCTTCGTCACCTCCCCCACCGATCCGCGCACCCGCATCGCCGCCTGTCCCGGCACGCCCGCCTGCGCCTCCGGCAATATCGCCACGCGCACCATCGCCGAGACAATTGCGGCGCAAAGCCCCGAACTCCTCGATACCTCGCTGACGCTCCACATCTCCGGCTGCGCCAAGGGCTGCGCGCATCCCGGCGTAGCGAAGCTCACCCTGGTCGGCGACGAAAACGGAGCCGGACTTGTCGTGGACGGGACGGCAAAGACCCTTCCTGCCGGATACAGGCCGGGCTATGACGCCGCGCGCGGGGTCGCCGCCGTTGCGGCTGCGGTCCGCGGTGAACGACATCAAGGCGAAACCGCCGCCGCTTGCCTCACAAGGCTTGGCGCTGCCGGCATCGCCGAACTCTATCGACGGAACCAGTGAATGGCCGCCTACGACTATATCCACGATGGCAACGCGATCTACGAGCGCTCTTTCGCCATCATCCGCGCCGAGGCGGACCTGTCGCGCTTCTCCGCGGCGGAGGCCGATGTCGCGATCCGCATGATCCATGCCTGCGGCCAGGTCGAAGCCGCCAGCCATTTCGTCTTCTCCAGCGGTTTCGTCGATGCGGCCCGCGCGGCCCTTGCCGCCGGCGCGCCGATCTTCTGCGATGCCGAGATGGTGGCGCATGGCGTCACCCGCGCCCGCCTGCCGGCCGGCAACGAGGTGATCTGCACCC
>NZ_RZRX01000516.1:0-1778 GCF_003997405.1 Mesorhizobium sp. M2A.F.Ca.ET.042.01.1.1 | reverse complement strand
CTTCCTTCTCCCCTTGTGGGGTCCGAAGGACGGGGCGAGACCCGTGGCTCGCCCCCGGGTGGTGGATCGGCGCGCAGCGCCGAGACGGATGAGGGGTGTTCCAGCGGAGTGAGACGTTGGTTTTCCCTGGAGCCCCCCTCATCCGTCGCCTTCGGCGACACCTTCTCCCACAAGGGGAGAAGGAGGAGGCCGCTCAATGATGCGCGTGGTGCTCCGCATTGCGCTTGCGCGTCGCGGCAGCCTTCTTCGCCGAAGCCGATCTGTCCGCCGCGGAGCGCTCGCCCGAGGCCTTGCCGCCCATCCTGCCACCCTTATGCGCGGCCGGATGGCCGGTGTGCTTGCCGCGTCCCGATCCGCCTTCCTTCTTGCCGCCGCCATCGTCCTTGTTGACGGTCGCCCAGGCGCGCCGTTCGGCTTCCTTTTCGGAAACGCCGCGCTTCTCGTAGCTTTCGGCGATATGGTCGGCCTTGCGTTCCTGCTTGTCGGTGTATTTCGATTTGTCGCCACGTGGCATTGTCCTGCTCCTTGTTGCGCTGAGTGAATTCGGAAGGGATTAATCGCCCTTCTTCTTGGCGACGTCGCCAAGGTCGGACCGCTCCGGGTCCCTGTTGTTCTCGCCGGCGGCATCGCGGTTCTCGTCGGGATCGTCCTCCGGCGGCAGGTAGCCGCGCGGCTTGTTGGCCTTCGGGCCTTCCCAGCGAGGCCATTGATCGGACGTTCCAGCTGGTCCCTTCTTCGGTGAATTGCTCATCCTTGCCTCGCTTTCCGGGGGGCGTTCAGCCTTCCGCCTTCATGGTTCGTGCGATCTCGAGCAGCTTGTCGCGGTCGTGTCCGTGCTCGCGGATCAACTCGCGCGCCTGCTTCGGCGAGAGGTCGGTGTTCTCGGCCAGGAACCGCACGTCGGGATCGTCGCCGCCCTTGACCGGCAGCGTGCCGCCCTGTGGCGCGTTCGCGGCGCCCGGCCGGTGCGGTATGTTGTCGTTTGCCTGCGTCATTGCGCGTCTCCTTCGCTTCGGCGCCGTGTCAGTCCGCCGTCTCCGACTGCTTGCGGCGTGCTTCCTTCTTGCGGCGCAGCACTTCGTCGGTCCCGACGATGTCCTTGGAGCCGCCGGTGATCGCGGTGGAAACCACGGCCGGCGGATCGCTGGCCGGGAAACTGTCCTCGAGGCCAGACTGCAACTGCTCTTCCAGCGTGTCCGGATCCTCCGAGCGGCCTTCCGTGCGGCGCTCGTCGATTGGTTCAAGGTCCTGCTTGGCGTCGGGATGCTCACGCGCGTTGCGCAGCGTCGACACGATGAGCTCGACCGCGAACTCCTTCATGGCCTCGGCATCCGGAGCGGCGACGTCTGTCTCCTCGACCAGGCGCACCAGCGACTGTTCGATCTTGTCCAATTCACGCACGCCCTGGCAGCGCGCCAGTTTTTGCGCCAAGGCATGGATCAGCAGGGGACCGAAGGTCGAATAGGCCTGCATGCGGGTCTCATCGACGCGTTCGGGATGAAGGGAATGCAAGGACATTGGTGCCTCCGTTGAACATCCTGCGGCGACGGCAGCCTGCTACGGCGGCCGCTCCTAAGGTCAACTGGAGGACGGGGAAGATGTTCCATCCCGGGATCGATCGCGCCGGGCAAATGAGATGGCGTCCGCGTCCGCGGACGCCATCTTGAATTCAGCGCTGGCCGCCCTTGCGGCCTGCTTCCGAGGCGCGCTGACGGTCTTCGGCGAAGTTGCCGCTGCCGCCTCTGTGCTGGCCCGCGCTCCGCTGACCCATATTGCGG
>NZ_RZRX01000515.1:0-1799 GCF_003997405.1 Mesorhizobium sp. M2A.F.Ca.ET.042.01.1.1 | reverse complement strand
CGCATGGAGCGCGCGCTCGGCCAGTTCATGCTCGACCTGCACACGACCGAGCATGGATATGAAGAGGTCATTCCGCCGCTGATGGTGCGCGACGAGGTGCTTTTCGGCACCAACCAGCTGCCGAAATTCGAGGAAGACCTGTTCTTCACGCCGCATGGCGACGGTCGGCTTGGCCTGATCCCCACAGCGGAAGTGCCGCTCACCAACCTCGTGCGCGAGGAGATCACCGCGCATGAAAAGCTGCCTCTGCGCTACACGGCGCTGACGCCGTGCTTCCGCTCGGAAGCGGGCTCGGCCGGCCGCGACACGCGCGGCATGCTGCGCCAGCATCAGTTCTACAAGGTCGAGCTGGTCTCGATCACCGACCAGGAGAGCTCGATCGCCGAGCATGAGCGTATGACGCAATGCGCCGAAGAGGTGCTGAAGCGGCTCGGCCTGCCGTTCCGCACGGTCACGCTCTGCACCGGCGATATGGGTTTCGGCGCGCGCAAGACCTACGACATCGAGGTCTGGCTGCCGGGGCAGAACGCCTATCGCGAAATCTCGTCCTGCTCGGTCTGCGGCGACTTCCAGGCACGGCGCATGGATGCCCGCTACAAGGACAAGGACGGCAAGGGCAACCGCTTCGTCCACACGCTCAATGGTTCGGGCACCGCTGTCGGCCGCGCTCTCATAGCTGTCATCGAAAACTACCAGAATGAGGATGGCAGCGTAACCATTCCTGAAGTGCTGCGGCCTTACATGGGTGGTCTTGCCAAGATCGAAACGAAGTGACTTGATGCGCATTCTCCTGACCAACGACGACGGCATCCATGCCGAAGGGCTGGCGTCGCTTGAACGCATCGCCCGCACGCTGTCGGACGACGTCTGGGTGGTGGCGCCCGAGCAGGACCAGTCCGGCTACGCGCATTCGCTGTCGATTTCGGAGCCGCTCCGGCTGCGCAAGATCGGCGAGAAACATTACGCGGTGCGCGGCACGCCGACCGACTGCGTCATCATGGGCACGAAGAAAATCCTGCCCGGACCGCCGGACCTGATCCTGTCCGGCGTCAATTCCGGCGCCAACATTGCCGATGATGTGACCTACTCCGGCACCGTGGCGGGCGCCATGGAAGGCGCGCTGCTCGGCGTGCGCTCGATCGCGGTCAGCCAGGCCTATTCTTATGTCGGCGAGGATCGTGTGGTTCCTTATGAGACGACAGAGGCTCTGGCGCCGGCGCTGCTGAAGCGGCTGGTGGAAACGCCGCTGCCGGACGGCGTGCTGCTCAACGTCAATTTTCCGAACTGCGCGCCGGACGAAGTCGTAGGCACCGTCGTCACCTCGCAGGGCAAGCTGGTGCACAGCCTTTGGGTCGACGAACGGCGCGACGGACGCGGCCTGCCTTATTACTGGCTGCGCTTCGGCCGCGAGCCGGTCGAAGGCAAGAAGGGCACGGACCTCCACGCGCTGCGCAACCGGCTGGTGTCGGTGACGCCGCTGCAACTCGATCTCACCGCCCATGAACTGCGCGACCAGCTGACCAAGGCGCTGTCATAAATAGGGTTTGGCATGAACATGGTTTTTGCATGAATACCGGCATCGACGACCGCGAGGGTTTTGCCGCTTTCCTGCTCAGGCTGCGGGGCAGGGGCACGGCGCCCAAGGCGCTGGTCGCGGCCTTCGAGGCGACGCCGCGGCGCGGTTTCCTGGCGGCCCAGTTCCATTCGATCGCCTGGTCGGACGGCATGCTGCCGATCGAATGCGGCGAGGCGATCGAGGGCGCCGATCTGCAGGCCGCGGTGATCGCCGCGCTCCACAT
>NZ_RZRX01000514.1:0-1808 GCF_003997405.1 Mesorhizobium sp. M2A.F.Ca.ET.042.01.1.1 | reverse complement strand
CTCGAAATCCATCATGCCGAGCGCTTCGCCGATCTCGAAATGCTCCTTCACCCAGTTCGGCCGCGTCGGCACCTCGCCGACGATGCGCTTGACGACATTGTCGTGCTCGTCCTTGCCGACCGGCACGTCCTCCAGCGGCACGTTGGGCAGAACCGCCAGCGCGTCGTTCAGCGCTTTGTCGAGCTCGCGCTCGCGCGCCTCGCCGTTCTGGATGAACGCCTTGATGTCGCTGACTTCGCCCTTGAGCTTCTCGGCAAGTGCTGAATCGCCCGAACGCATGGCGTTGCCGATCTCCTTCGAGGCGGCATTGCGGCGCTCCTGCTTGACCTGCAATTCGCTGAGATGCGAGCGCCGCGCCTCGTCCTTGGCAATCAGGTCGTCGACCGTGGACTGCGCCTCGTCAGCCGACCACGAGCGCTTCACCAGCGCCTCGACAAGGGCCTTCGGGTTGTCGCGAATCCATTTGATGTCAAGCATGGTCGATCCTCAAAAGTAAGGACCGAGGGCGTAAACCGCATCGGCTATCGATGCAAGACGGCGGGTAGGCGCGCCGCGTCGATTTTCCCGGCTGGGAACCCGTTTAGCTGGACGAGGCGTCCGGCGTGTTGCTAGCGACCGAGTTCTCCGCCTGCTCGCGCGCCAGGCGGTCGCGTGCCTGGGCGCGCTCGATCATGCGCGATGACCAGATGGCGACCTCGTAGAGGATGATGGTCGGGATGGCGAGGCCGCACTGGCTCATCGGATCGGGCGGCGTCAGCACCGCGGCGACCACGAAGGAAAGCACGATCGCCCATTTGCGCTTCTCGGCCAGCGCCTGCGACGACAACAGCCCGACGCGCGTCAGAAGGCTGGTCACCACCGGCAGCTGGAACACCAGGCCAAAGGAGAAGATCAGCGTCATGATCAGGCTGAGATATTCCGAAACCTTCGGCAGCAGCGAAATCTGCACCTGGTCGTTGGTGCCGACCTGCTGCATGGCCAGGAAGAACCACATCACCATCGGGGTGAAGAAGAAATAGACCAGCGAGGCGCCCATCAGGAACAGGATGGGTGACGCGATCAGGAACGGCAGGAAGGCGCTGCGCTCGTTCTTGTAGAGGCCCGGCGCGATGAACTTGTAGATCTGCGTGGCGATCAGCGGGAAGGCGATCACCATGCCGCCGAACATGGCAAGCTTCACCTGGGTGAAGAAGAACTCCTGCGGCGCGGTATAGATGAGCTCGACCTTGTGCGGGTCGAGGCCTGCCCATTGCGTCGCCCATTTGAAGGGGATGACCAACAGGTTGAACAGGCGCTTGGCGAAGAAAAAGCAGACGAGGAAGGCGACGAAGAAGCCGCCCAGCGACCAGATCAGGCGGCGGCGCAACTCGATGAGATGCTCGATCAGCGGCGCCGACGATTTCTCGATTTCTTCCCGCTCCTTGTCCGATACGCTCACTTGGCGGCTCCCGCCGTCTTCTTGGTGTCAGCCGACTTCTTGGAGGCAGGCTTCCTGGCCGCGGCAGGCTTTGGCTCAGCCTTGGACGCGGCCTTCCCACCGGACGCTGCGGCTTTGGCCACAGCCGGCGCGGCCTTGGCCGGTGTCTTTGCCGCAGATGGCTTCGGTGGCACTACCGTTTTCGCCGCTGCGCTGGCCGTCTTGGCCTTCGCGGTTGCAGCTTTTTTCACCGGCTTGGCCGCCTCAGGCGCATCCGAAACCGGGGCGGTGACGGAGGCGTCGGTCATGGCCGGGAAGATCGGGGCGGCTGGGGCAGGCTCAGTCGCGCCGCCGGGCATGTCCGTCGCGCCGTTCTTGAGCGGCTCGGCGG
>NZ_RZRX01000513.1:0-1821 GCF_003997405.1 Mesorhizobium sp. M2A.F.Ca.ET.042.01.1.1 | reverse complement strand
AAGAACCGGAAAATGGCTCGAGACATTGCGGGGGAGCCTCTTTCGACCCTGTTCAACCAGGCGTTCCCGGAAACCGCCGGCCCCTGGAAAGTCGTCGCCGTTACCGGAAGCCGGACACGGCTCCGGGACGCTATCGTTGAAGCCGCACGCAACACCCTCGATTGGTCGCAGGACACCGCATCACAGTTCGCAGCAAGCGATGATCGTCTTATCAAGGCATTGATCGGGGGCGGTGAAAGCGCATCGAGCGGAACCCTCCTCATCCTCGACGAACTCGGCAAGCTTCTTGAGCACGAAGCACTCGAGGGCGGCGACGTCCATCTGCTTCAGGATCTCGCCGAGCATGCGTCGCGCAGCAGCGGCCGTTTGGTAGTCATTGGCATTCTCCACCAGTCGTTCGACCAGTACACGGCGCGTGCTGCGCGCGACGCACGCCAGGAATGGCGTAAGGTTCAAGGCCGCTACCAGGACATCGCGTTTCTTTCGGGCGCAGACGAAACAGTTGCGCTGCTCGGCCGGGCCATCGCCGCTGAGCGCCCTGATCACGATTCATCCGGCGCCCGCACTGTTGCTGAAGCGGTCGCCAAACGCCGTCCGACGGACGTGGATGTGCTGGCGGACGCGCTTGCGCAGACATGGCCCCTTAACCCGGTGAGCGCGCTTCTGCTTGGACCGATCTCGAGAGCGCGGTTTGCCCAAAATGAACGGAGCGTCTTTGGCTTCTTGAGTTCGGCTGAGCCCTCCGGCTTCAAGGAGTTTCTGGAGACGACCGAACTTGAGGGCGGGACCTACGACCCCGCCATGCTCTGGGATTATCTTGCTGCTAACTTCGGAATGGCCCTTACCGCGGGTGTCGACGGCAGTCGCTTCAGCCTCGCATTCGAAGCGATCGAGCGGGCCGGCGTCAAAGGAACTAGTCTGCATGTCGCTCTGACGAAAGCGGCCGCGATCATCGAGTTTTTCCGCAACGGGTCCGGTGTCGTGCTCGCAGACGACTTTTTGAGCGCGTCGGTACCCGGCTTCGGGATGAAAGCGATCAGCGGAGCGATCAAAGATCTCGTCGATTGGGCTATTCTGATCCGGCAGCCGCGCCTTGGCGGATATGCACTGTTTGCCGGCAGCGACTTCGATCTTGAGGAAGCCATTACCCGCGCTATCCAACCGCCGGGTTCACTTGAGCTCGCAGACATTCCGCGCCGGGTCGGCCTGGGCTTTGCCACGGCCAAACGGCATTATTTCCAGAAAGGGGCGCTAAGGACTTTTGAGATAGCGCTGCAGGTTGTCGGCCCGGACGACACCATCGAGTCGTTGACGAGCGGCATTTTGGCCCGCCCTCTTCATGGCAGCGGCCTTTTGCTATTGCTTCTCGGCGACGGTTCTTTGACGGCGAAATCAGTCAATCAGCTGGCGCAGAAAGCGGCCAAGGCGCTGGCGGCGGAGAAGCATGTAATCGCCGTAGGCGGGGCAAATGACAGCTTTGCTCTCCGGTCAACGGCCGCAGAGTTGTTGGCGGTTGAACGGGTTTTCCGTGAGCACCCGCAGCTGGAGGGCGACAGAATAGCAAGGCGGGAGATTGCGGCGAGACAATCCCACTGCATCGATCAGCTTCATCGGGCGCTCGAGACGGCATTTGAGAACGCAAGCTGGTACCTGGCGCCTCAACCGAGCCAAACCATTCGCGCACCGCTAACGGTCGTTGCAAGTGCACTCGCCGACGCCGGTTTCTCGAAGGCGCCGATTATCAAAAGCGAGTTGCTCCAACGCGACAAACCATCATCGAACTCGATGGCGGCTTTGCGCGAGCTGGCTCATGCAATGGTC
>NZ_RZRX01000512.1:0-1835 GCF_003997405.1 Mesorhizobium sp. M2A.F.Ca.ET.042.01.1.1 | reverse complement strand
GGCATGCAGCGCGGCGTCTATGGCCGCGCCGAGAGCCCCTACAACAAGGATTTCCTCACCGCCGCCTTCGCCTCCGGCTCGTCCAACGGCTCTGGCACCGCGACCGCCGCGTCCTTCGCCGCCTTCGGGCTTGGCGAGGAAACCTGGTCGTCCGGGCGCGCTCCCGCTTCCAACAATGCGCTCACCGCCTACACGCCCTCGCGCGGCGTGATCTCGGTGCGCGGCAACTGGCCCCTTGTGCCGACCATGGATGTGGTGGTGCCGCACACGCGCAGCATCGCCGACATGCTGGAACTGCTCGACGTGGTCGTCGCCGACGACGCCGAGGCGCGCGGCGATTTCTGGCGCGTGCAGCCCTGGGTGGAGATCCCGAAAGCCTCGGCGCTGCGGCCGGCGAGCTACACCGCCCTTCGGCTGCAAGGCGCGCTCAAGGGCAAGCGGCTCGGCGTGCCCAAAATGTATATCGGCAAGGATGAAGGCGCCGACAGGCCGATCGAGACGCGCGCCTCGGTGCTGGAGCTTTGGCGGCAGGCGGCGCGAGACCTGCAAGCCCTCGGCGCGGAGGTGGTCGAGGTCGATTTCCCCGTCGTCTCCAGTTACGAGCGCGACCGTCCGGGCGCGCGCTCCATGGTCGATCGTGGCCTTGTGCCGCCGGAATTCGCTGAGCGCGAGATCTGGGATCTGTCGATCTGGTCGTGGGACGATTTCCTGCGCGCCAACGCCGATCCGGCCATCCCCGATCTTGCTTCAGTCGATGGCGCAAAGATCTTCCCGCAGCCGCCGGGCGCGTTGCGCGACCGTTACGGCGAGGCCGATTTCGATCTGGCGCAGTATGTCGAGCGGGCGAAGCGGGGCGTGGCGCGACTGGAAGATATCCCAACCATCGGGGAAGGCCTGAAAGGCCTCGAGGCAACGCGCCGCGTCGACTTCGAGGACTGGCTCCATGCCAACCGCCTCGATGCCGTCGTGCTGCCGGCGGTGGCCGATGTCGGGCCGGCCGATGCCGACGTGAACGAGGCTTCCGCCCGGCTCGCCTGGCGCAACGGCACTTGGGTCGCCAACGGCAATCTCGTTTGGCGGCATCTGGGCATCCCGACGGTGACGGTGCCGATGGGCACCATGGTCGATATCGGCATGCCGGTCGGCCTCACCTTCGCCGGCAAGGCCTATGACGACACGGCGCTGCTGACGATGGCTGGCGACTATGAGCGCGCCACCAAGCGCCGCACCGCCCCGCCGCGCACGCCCGCGCTTGCCGATGATGTGTTTGCGGCGGGCAGCGGGGTGAGGAGGGGCGCTGGCGACGCGCCGTTTGCCCTGAAGCTGACTGCCGAAACGGTCCACGCCGGTGACACCGACGAGATCGCGATCGCCCTGGAGATCGAGCCGGCGGAGCCGGAAGTAGAGGTGAAAGCCGACGTCAACGGCGAGCCGGTGATCATGCGGGCCGGCGGCAACCGCTACACCGGTCGGATCGTGGTGCCCGCCGCGACGCATCAAGGTTTCCACAGTGTGTGGCGCGGGGCGTATGGCTCGATCGTCACGGCCGTCGTGAAGTCGCCGGACGGGCGCGCTGCTGGCGCGTATGTTGTGACGGGCGGGATCGAGTAGTGCCTCCTCCTTCTCCCCTTGTGGGAGAAGGTGGATCGGCGCGATAGCGCCGAGACGGATGAGGGGTGTTCCAGCGGAGTGAGGGGTGGGTGTTCCCTGGAACACCCCTCATCCGACCTCGCTTCGCGAGGCCACCTTGCATAAGCGATGTTGTATGAAGTGGTCGTCCCGTAAGGGACGCCAACGGCCGGGTGGCCACCCGGCCGTTGGCGCCGATCGTCGGA
>NZ_RZRX01000511.1:0-1843 GCF_003997405.1 Mesorhizobium sp. M2A.F.Ca.ET.042.01.1.1 | reverse complement strand
GGCCAAACGGACGGCCGAAACCGTCTGTCAGGCGATCGGCGAGATCCTCAACCGCACGACACCCGCCGAGTGCTCAAACTACTTCGCCAATGCAGGATACGACCGGAAATGACTTCATCCCGCTCTAGGGGAGCGGCCAATCGGGTAGCGAACGTAAGCTCCAGCCGCGCCAGCCATCCCAAACGGCTACCAGGATAGAACCGATTGCGATGGCCAACAGGAAATATGCAAGCACCTCCAAGGGTCTATGCGTCCAATGTGGTTGAAGGACCGGCGGTTGCCCCCAAGACGGAGGCGAAGGTAGTTTCGGAATTCGACGTTCTGCCCGCCGGGCTCGTTTCATATCCAGCCGTTGCTGAGCGAATTGCTGCCGGGTCTGTTCCGACGACGAAAGCGAGTTGGCCTGAAGCCAGGCTTTGAATTTGCCGGCATGGATCTGCACCCTGATTGCTGGCAAGCCGCGGCGGCGCCGCTCAGCGTCGGACGCTTGAAAACTCTCCCACCAATCCTCCCAGGTCGCCGGGAGATCGCTAGTTGCTGAAAGCTCCAGGATGCGGAGATAGTCCCGGGGCTTGTAGACCGGGACCGCCGGCCATTGACTGGTGTCGGTCATTGCCGTTGCCCGTCGCCATCATTTCAGTGCGGCTGGTGCCAAGTGGCTGACAGGTCTGGTACGCCCAAGGGGAATCGAACCCCTGTTACCGCCGTGAAAGGGCGGTGTCCTAACCGCTAGACGATGGGCGCGCTCAGACGAAGCGGCTTATAATTGCGTTGTTGCCAACCGGCAACCCATCTGCCGCCACATGCGACAACTTTTTTCAAAGGGCTGCAAGAGCCGGCTTTTCGGGGCAGGGCAGGGTTCCGGCCGGATTCGGTCACGCACCTTTGGAGATTGGCTGGGACGCCAGTTGCGGTCGTCATTCTATGGCGGAGCAAGGAGCGAAGCGACGCGCGCAGACCATAGAATCTATTCCGTGACGCTGACGTATCGCATCGGTGCAGAATCTGCGCCGCTCTACCCTACGGTTGAGGTAACGGCATGGATCCTCGGGTCTGCGCGTCCGCTTCGCTCCCGCTCCGCCCGTGGCTTCAGCCAATCGCAAACGTCGCTGACGGTTTGTCGAAACAAACGGCGGCGTCGGCGGTTATCGGCTCTCAATCGGTCAACGCGGCTATGCGCACTGGGCCAAGCCGAGATCAGCCATCCTCGCCGCCGCCGCTGCGGCGACGGCAGCGCCAATTCCAGTCGCGCTCGGGGCCGACGTCGACATGGACGGATTCGGTGTGGCAGTAGGTGCCGACGCCGCCGCGGCCGGGCATCGAGCGGACATAGCTCGCCAACTCCCACTTCGAGACGCCGGGCAACTGGATGTCGGCGGCGGCGCAGTACATGTGCAGCGAGTTCTTGGCGCCGTTGGCGCGGCGGTTGCGCGAGGGATCGCGGTAGCCGGAGGTGACGACCATCTTGCGGCCGAAATGGCCCTCGATCGTCTTCAGCACCCGCACCAGCGACGGTTTGAGGCAGGCCACGTCGACGCTCTCGTTCTGCTTCAGAAGGCCGTTGGGCGCGAGCCGTGCCATGCCGGCGGCCGAGGCCACCTGGTAGGAACCGCCGCCGCCCTCATCCTCGTTGAGGTCGACGTCGCTCTCATCGTCGATGCCGGACTTGCGCTTGATCTCGAACAGCGCGGTCTGGCGCACGCCGGGAAGGGCATCGGCGCCGGTGATGTGGTAGCTCGGGTCGTCCAGCGAGGCGAGCTGCACCGGCTTCGCGGCGGGCGTCGCGGAGGCCAGCTCAACAATAGGCTTGGCGGAGGTGGGCTCGGCGGTTGCGGTCTTGGCC
>NZ_RZRX01000510.1:0-1844 GCF_003997405.1 Mesorhizobium sp. M2A.F.Ca.ET.042.01.1.1 | reverse complement strand
GTGCTTGCCTCGCTCGCCGACTCGACGCTGCCGCCGGTCGACCAGAACTCGGCCATGTTCTTCAACCGCCATGTCGTCGACGCCAATTATGGCGGACTGGCCTTCGAGGAGGAGGGCGAGCGCTGCTCGCAGCTTCTCACCGACCCCAAGGTCAAGGTGATGGTCATGGGCAATCATGGCGTGATGGTCATCGGCGACACCGTCGCCGACACCTTCAATCGCATGTTCTACTTCGAGCGCGCCGCCGAGACCTACATCAAGGCGCTGTGGACCGGCCGGCCGCTGCGCACGCTCTCCGACGAGATCGCCGAGAAGACCGCGCGCGAGATGGACGACTACCCCGGCCAGGCCGAGCGCCATCTGGCCGAGCTGAAAGCGATCCTCGACGAGGAAGAGCCGGTTTATCGGAATTGAGCGGCCTTTCCTTCTCCCCGTTTTACGGGGAGAAGGTGGTCCGAAGGACCGGATGAGGGGCAGCACCGACCTTCGGGGTTAAAGCCCCAACTGCGCCCGCAATTCCTCGGCGCTGTTGATCACAATCGCCCCGGCCGGACCCTCCATCGGCGCTTCCGGCCAGAAGAGCGTCTTCATGCCGGCCGCCAGTCCGGCCATGGCGCCCGTCAGGCTGTCGTCGACGGCGAAAGCATCCGCCGGGTCGACGCCGGCGAGATAAGCGGCGCGCAGGAAGGGTTCCGGCAGCGGCTTGCCGTCGATCACGTCGTTGCGGCTGACCGTCATCATGCCCGGATAGGTGAGGCCGACGGCGCGCAGATTGGCATCGACGATCAGCCGGTCGGAATTGGACACCACCGCCTGCTCGACGCCGAGCGCGCGCAATTCGTTGAAAACCTGGATCGCGCCGGGGCGCGGCTTCAGCGTTTCCGCCAGCGGCAGGTAGTGATCGTATTTGCGCACGATCCAGTCGTCGAAGGGCAGATCGAGGCCGAACTCGTCGCGCAGCATCTCGTAGACCGGCCATGCGGCGATGCCCAGCACCCGCTCGTGCAGGTCGTGCGGCGGGGCGATGCCGACGCTGCGCAGCGCCGCCACAAGCGCTGCCTCATGCAGGGGCTCGCTGTCGACCAGCGTCCCGTCCATATCCCAGAAAACGGCTTTCGGCGTCATGCGCGGCTCCTTCGCCGATCCCCTTAATCGGTTTCCCGCCGGAGATAAACCGTCCTGCCGGCAAATGGTTCGGGGCGTGACGGCGGATCTTCGGGAGACCTGTGGAGCATCCAAGCAATTGCTCTTTCGATAGACAATTGCGCGCCGGCGTATTCGCTGTAAGCTATGGCGCCCGTTTCGGCGTTCTTGCGGGCGGGGAGGCAGGACGTGAGTTTGCGACAGGAAACCGGCAGCACCAGGTTGGACGATGCCGCGCGCGCCGGCTGGCTTTATTATGTTGCCGGCAACACGCAGGATCAGATCGCCGCCAAGTTGGGCATTTCCAGGCAAACTGCGCAGCGGCTGGTATCGCTGGCCATGTCGGAGGGCCTGATCAAGGTGCGGGTCGATCACCCGATCGCCAACTGCCTCGACCTTGCCGCCCGGCTGAAGTCACGCTTCGCGCTCGACCTCGTCGAGGTGGTGCCGAGCGATCCGGCGTCGAACTCGACGACGATCGGCATCGCCGAGGCGGCCGCGGCCGAGATCGAGCGCCGGCTGCGCTCGGAAGCCCCCATCGTCATGGCGATCGGCACCGGGCGCACGCTAAAAGCGGCGATCGAGCAGCTGCCGCCGATGGATTGCCCGCAGCACAAGGTCGTGTCCTTGACCGGCAACATCTCGCCCGACGGCTCGGCCGCCTTCTACAACGTCATCTTCACCATGGCCGACCGCGTCAA
>NZ_RZRX01000050.1:0-29743 GCF_003997405.1 Mesorhizobium sp. M2A.F.Ca.ET.042.01.1.1 | reverse complement strand
ATGCCGGGCAGATGCGCGGCGCCGCCGGCGCCGGCGATGATCACCTTGTAACCGGCGGCCTTGGCCCCCTTGGCGAACTCATAGAGGCGGTCGGGCGTGCGGTGCGCCGAGACGATCAGCCTTCTGTGCGGGATGCCCAGCGCATCCAGGGTTTCGGCCGCCTGGCGCATCGTCGCCCAGTCGGACTGGCTGCCCATGATGATGGCGACGTCGGCACGCTGATCGGTCAAGGTTTCGCTCCCGGCGGCAAAGGCGCGCCTTAGCGGAATTCGCCGATAGCCGCAAGGATTGTCACGCTGGCAGCCAGCTAGTCCGGCCAGCGCAACGAGCCGGCCGAATCCTTGCGGGCGACCTTCATTGCGTCGGCGGGCCGGTCCTTTGCCGTCAGCACGGCGCGCAGTTGCTCGGCCACGACCTCCGCCTCGCCGGGATGCAGATTGCAAGGGTCGAGGAAGAAATGGCCGCGCTCGACCTCGTGGTTGCGCACGATGATCGGCGGCGAGCCAGCGGCGAGCGCGGAGGCAAGTCCGGCAGCCGTGAAGCGGCTCTCCGGGCGCACATAGACCTGCAGGCGATCGAGAGGGTTGTTGGTCGGGTCGGGAATGATCTGCGCATTGATACCCGGAATGCCCTGCAGCGCGTCCTTCCACAGATTGAGCGCCGCCTCCTCGCGCCGGCGGATGCCGGCATGGTCGCGCTTTTCCCAGGCCTCGAGCGCCGCCATGGTGCCGGCGATGCTTTCCTTGCCGACCTTCATGGCGCGCGCCACGCCGCGGTTCTGCAGATAGGCGGCGCGGACCAGGTCCTTGCGGCCGGTGACGATGCCGCTGGTTGGCCCTGAAAGGAATTTGTGGCCGCTGTAGACGACGATGTCGGCGCCGCGCGCCAGGAAGCTGCGAAGGTCGTATTCCGAGGCGGCGTCGACGATCACCGGGACGCCCTTGGCGTGGCAGATCTCGCAAAACTCCTCCAGCGAGAGCATGCCGTACTGCACCGTATGATGGGCAACGACGTAGAGAGCCGCCGCCGTGCGCTCGTTGATTGCCTCGCGCACATGGTAGTCCTGGGTGACGCTAACGGTGCCCGCCGGAATGACCTTGGCGCCGGCCCCCCGGATCGACTGGTCGATCGGCGCGCCGTAATTGACGATATGGCCGAGCTGGATGACGACTTCAGACTTCAGCCCTTCGGTGTCGTCCGGCAGCCGCTCGATCGCCAGAAGATTGGTGCCGGTCATCGCGCCGGCGACCGCCATGGTGATGCCTGAGGCGCAGCAGGCGGTGATGAAGCCGGCCTCGCCGCCGGTGAGTCGGGCGACGACTGCGCTCGCTGAGCGCTGCAGATCGTCCATCTCCACCCATTGTGAGGCCATCTCGGCCATGGCGCTGATCGCCTCGGGTACGATGATCGAAGCACCCAATGCCGTCATCGTGCCGGAGACGTTGATGATGGGTCTCAGCCCCAGACGCTCGCGGATTGTGGTGTTGGAGCCGGCGTCGGAATAGGTTTTCATGAGGGCGAACTCCTAAAATCAGGCGGTGATCTCGACGACCGCTTCGATCTCGACGGTGATGTTGCCAGGCAACGAGCCGACGCCGATGGCCGAGCGGGCATGGCCGCCGATCTTGTCGAAGACATCGGCGAAAAGGTCCGAGCAGCCGTTGACCACTTTGGGGTGGTCGCTGAAGGTCGGGGTTGCGTTGACGAAGCCGAGCAGTTTTACCACGCGCACGATACGGCCGAGGTCGCCCGCCGCCGCATGCATGACGGCAAGCAGGTTGAGGCCCGTAAGGCGGGCATGCTCATAGGCCTGCTCGACGGTGACGTTGTCGCCGACCTTGCCGGTGCAAAGCGTGCCGTCGGCGCGCAGCGGCCCCTGGCCCGAAAGGAAGATCAGACGGCCGCTCTCGGCATGGGTGACGAAATTGGCGATGGGTGTCGGCGGCTCGGGCAAGGTCAGGCCGAGTTCAGCGAGCCGTTCGTAAGGCGACATGGAAGGGTACTCCTTGGATGGCGAAAGCCATCCGCTTTCAGAAATGCGAGGCACGGAAACGCGCCAGGAAGGTGCGCAGCCGCTCATTGGTGGTCTCGGCGGCGAGAACCTCCTTCGGCGGCCCAACGGCCGAGACGCCGCCATCGGCCATGAAGACGATGCGGCTGGAGGCGTCGCGGGCGAAGGCCATTTCATGCGTCACCATCACCATGGTCATGCCGTCCTCGGCGAGGCTTTTCACCACGGCCAGCACCTCGCCGACGAGTTTGGGGTCGAGCGCCGAGGTGATCTCGTCGAGCAGCAGGATCTTCGGCTCCATGGCGACGGCGCGGGCAATCCCGACCCGCTGCTGCTGGCCGCCTGAAAGCTCCGCCGGCAGGCTGTCGGCCTTGTGAGCGAGGCCGACGCGGCCGAGCCAATGCTCGGCGATCGAGCGGGCTTCGGCATTGCTCTTGCCGCGCACCTTGGTGAGGCCGAGCATGATGTTGCCGGCCGCGGTCAGATGGGGGAAGAGGTTGAAACTCTGAAACACCATGCCGGTTTCGGCGCGCATGGCGGCCAAATCGCGTTCACTGCGGCGCTGCCGCGTCCCGGAATCACGGTATCCGACTTCCTTGCCGTCGATGCGGATCGAGCCCGAGTCATAGCTCTCGAGGAAGTTCACGCAGCGCAGCAGCGTGGTCTTGCCGCTGCCGGAAGGGCCGATGATGGTGACCACCTCGCCCTTGGTGACCTGCAGGCTGACCGAGCGCAGCACCGCGACCGGGCCGAAGGATTTAGAGACCTCGGCGATCTCGAGAAGCGCTGGGCTGTTGCTGGAGCTGGTGGCCATGGTTAGTCCCGGATGAAGGCGAAGCGCCGTTCCAGCCTGCGGCTGGCGTAGGAAAGCGCGTAGTTGACGGCGAAATAGATCAGGGCGCCGAGGATGTAGAGCGGCATCGCCTCATAGGTGCGGCCGATGACCTGGTTGATGGCCTGCATCAGATCGGTGATGCCGAGCAGCGAGACCAGGGCGCTGCCCTTCACGGCGTCGGTGACGCCGTTGATCCAGGGCGGCAGAAAGCGGCGGAAGGCCTGCGGGAAGATGACCGAGGTGAGGCGCTGCCGGAAGGTCAGGCCGATCGCCATCGCCGCCTCTGACTGGCCCTTCGGTATCGAGGCCACGGCGCCGCGCACATATTCGACGACCTGCGCCGTCTTGAACAGCGTGAGCGCCAGCACCGCCGCCCAGAAGGACTGCAGATGCAGTCCGACCGCGGGCAGGCCGTAATAGACGAAGAACATCAGCACCAGGATCGGGATGCCGCGGATGGTGTCCGAGAAAATGCGCACCGACCAACGCAGCGGCGCCGGCCCATAGACGAGGCCGACACCCAGCAGCACCCCTGCGATCAAAGACAGGACCACGACCAGCAGCGAGACCCACAAGGTCAAGGCGAAGCCCTCGGCGAGGAACGGCAGGGCGTAGAGGATCTGGCTCAGCATCTCAGCGCGCCGCCCTGAAACGGCGTTCGACCAGCCTGAGCGCGAACAGCAGCGCATAGCCGGTCACCAGATACATCGCCGTTGTCACCAGATAGACCTCGACGATGCGGAAGGTGTTGAAGTTGATCCACTGGGCGCCATAGGTCAGCTCGGGCACGGAGATGACCGAAGCGATCGAGGTGTCCTTGAACAGCGAGATGAAGGTGTTGGACAGCGCCGGCAGCGTGATGCGCAGCATCGTCGGCAGGCGCACATGGATCAGGCGCTGCCATGGCGTGAGGCCGATCGCCTTGCCGGCGTCGAGCTGGCCTCGAGGCACGGCTTCCAGGCCGGAGCGGAACACCTCGACCAGATAGGCGCCGCTATAGACCGACAGCGTCACGACGAAAGAGGTGGGCGCGCTGTAAGCGAGGTCTATGACGGTCGGCACACCGTAGAAGACGAGGTAGACGAGCAGGATCAATGGCACGTTGCGGATGAATTCGACATAGGCCGCGATGATCGTGCGCACGACGCGCCCGGCCGAGACGTACCAGACCGCCAGCACCAGCCCGATGACGATGCCGATGGCGATCGAGATCACGGCGAGCTCGAGGCTGAGCAGCAGGCCGCCCCAAAGCTTGTCGAAATGCCGCCAGATCAGGTTGAAATTGAGCGTGTAGCCCATGCATCCGTCTCAATGGCTCGCAGTAACAAACAATCTCTTGTTTTGGCGCAATTTCGAACGGAAAACCGCTTCACACTTTTCCTGAAATTGCTCAAGGAGTCGTCACCCGCATGGCCCGTGTCGAGGAGGCGGAAGAGCGCCTGTCGCGCTCCTCCGCCGGCTTGGCGTAGGCTTGGTCAGATGACCGGGAAGCCTGGATGGCGCGGCGGCGGCTCCTGGCCGAAATATTCCTTGAAGGCGGCGTCATAGAGCGCTGTCTCGTGGCCGAACATGGCGATCGTGAAGGTCTGGTTGACGAAGGTCAGCCAATCGAGGTCGCCTTGCCGGACGGCAGCGCCGTAAAGCATCGAATACCAGCTCTTGCCGGCGTCGAAATATTTGTCCGGGTTGCGCGAGGCGAGCCAGCGCACGGTCGACAAATCGACGGCCGCGGCGTCGGCTCGCTTGGATTCCAGCGCTTGCAGCACGTTCGCCTGGGTGTCGATCTGCAGCACCTGAGCCTGCGGCAAGGCAAAATGCACCGAGCTTTCGGCATCGACATTCTGGAGGATCGAGATGCGGGTGTTGGCGCCATTCGCCAGGAGCTTGTCGAAGGTCTTGTTTTCGGAGCCGGGCAGCGTCAGCAGCGCCACGCCCTCGACATAGTAGGGCCGAGAGAAATGGATCAGCTGCGAGCGCTGCGCGGTCATGGTCATGAACTGGATGGTGATGTCGACCTTGTTGGTCGTCACGTTGGGGATGCGCTGCGCCGGGTCCTGGGTGACGAACTCGACCTTGGTCGGGTCGTCGAAGAGGCCCTTGGCGAGGATGCGGCCCATGGTGATGTCCATGCCGACCAATTCACCGGCGTCGTTCTCGAAATGCCATGGCGCATTGGTGCTGCCGGTGCCGACGATCAGCTTGCCACGATCAAGCGCGGTGCGCAGCACGCTGTCGGATGCGGCTTGCGCGGCTGCCTTCTCGGCGCTGATGGCGGTAAGCGCGCCGGCGGTGGCCAGCCCCGCCATTCCAAGTTTCAGAAAATCACGTCTGCCGGATGTGTCGTTCACGGCGACCTCCTTTGATGGTGTGTTCCCCAATGCAGCAGAAATACACGCCGCAATCAGCGATTGTCTCTTACAAGAGACGTGTGTATCCTGTACAAGACAGATACTAGCACCAGGAATCGACAATGCAAGAGAGTGAAATGCTGACCGGGTGGCCGAGCGAAGGCACGGGCGAAGAGCGGCCAGCCGGCTCGCGCGAGAAAGGTCTCAACAGGGTCCTGAACATCCTGGAGTTCCTGCACGCCAACCAGCGAGCGATCGGCATCGGCGAGCTGGCAAAGGGGCTCAACGCGCCGCGCTCGACCACCTACACGCTGGTGCGCGAACTGGTCGAAGCCGGTCTCCTGGAAATGGCCGGCGACGGCAATCGCGTCTATTTCGGCAAGAAGCTCTATCTCTACGGGATGGCCTATATGCGCGGCAACGACCTGCTGAGGCGCGGCCGCCAGGAGGTCGATACGCTGTCGCGCGAGACCGGGGAGACGTCCGAGCTTTGCATGCTGCAGAGCGGTCGCTACACCATCATCCATTCAAGCCCGGGCACGAGGCCGTTCCGCATCAGCTCGGCCACCGGCCTGCAGATTCCGCTGCCATGGACTGCTTCGGGCCGGTTGCTGCTGGCCGGTCTTGATCGCAGCCGGATCGAGGCGATGGTCACGGAAGACGACCTCGTGCTGCCGGACGGCCGCAAGATAGAGATCGATGACTTCATCGATGACATCGCTCGGGCGCGCGTCACCGGCTATTGCGTCACTTCAGGCCTTGTCGACGCCTATACCAAATGCTTGGCGGCGCCCGTGTTCTCGGCGCCCGGCAAGGTCGAGGCGACGATGTGCCTTGTGGTGCCGATCGACACGTCGGAGGCGCGGACAGGCGAATTGGTCGCGTTGCTGCGCGAGCGCGCAGCCCGGCTTTCGATCTCGTAACGGCGTTGAGCCGGTTATCGATCCAAGGCGTGTTGAGTTCAGGTCAGGCTGAGTCGAAAATGGTGGTTTCCGAGAACCGGAGCGGAGCGTACTTGAGGTACGCGAGCACCGGAAGCGTATGAGGCCGCCATTTGCAGGCCGGCCTCACCTGAATATCGACACGCCTTAGGCGATGATGTCCGGAATAATGCGGTCTTCCAGCGCCGACAGCCGGTCTTTCAGCATCAGCTTCTTCTTTTTCATGCGCTGAATCTGAAGCGGGTCGCAGCCGGTGGCGATCATCGCGTTGATGGCGGCGTCGAAATCGGCGTGTTCTTGTTTGAGCCGGGAATATTCGAGGCGTATTTCAGCCTGTTCCTGTTCGGACATTATCTACCGTCTGCGTATGCATCGCCCAATCGGGCTGTTTGGGCGGGACCGGCTGGGTTTGTGACTTTTCGTCTGAGACCGGCGCGCAGCCCTTATCACATTTCACTTTGTCGTGGAATGCTACCACGTGTCATTCGACATCGAGATCGGTTGGTGGCAAACTGTCACGGTGCCGTCACAGTCTCAACCTGCGGTGGACGTGCCTGCGACGGCTGCAATCGAGGAAACCATGAAAGGGAGAACCAATCATGTCTCTTGCATCCCATCTTGATGAGTTGCAGCGGAAACACGGTGATATCGAGCGCGAGATTACCGACGCGATGAACCATCCTTCGGTGGACGACCTCGAAATCGTGAATCTCAAGCGACGCAAGCTGGCAATCAAGGACGAGATTGAAAAGCTGAAGGCTAGCCCCACGACACACTGAAGCTCCTCCAGGCACCATCACCGCAACCCGCCGCGGTGAAACGTCCGGTGGCAGGAAATGCCACCGGCATGGTGTTTTTTAACTGAAATCGACGGAACGTTCGGTCGCGGATCTCGCGATCGGCAGAGCTGGCGTTTTTCGCCTGGCGGCTGCCGATTTGCCAACCTCGCCTGGCGCTTGCCATTGACAAGCCATCTTTGCTCCGTCACCTCATGCCCGGAACTTTCAGATGAAGGCGACCGGCATGACCGGATATTTTTCCTCTCCCTTCCCGCGGCGCAGGTCGGTCGGCGTTTCGGTCGGCGGCGTGATGGTCGGCGGCGGCGCGCCCGTCGTCGTGCAGTCGATGACCAACACCGACACCGCCGATGTCGACCAGACTGTCGCCCAAGTCGCGGCGCTGCATCGTGCCGGGTCGGAAATCGTGCGCATCACCGTCGACCGCGACGAGAGCGCCGCGGCGGTTCCGCGCATCCATGAGCGGCTGCTCAGGCTCGGCATCGACGTGCCGCTGGTCGGCGACTTCCACTATATCGGCCACAAGCTCTTGGCCGATCATCCGGCCTGCGCCGAGGCGCTGGCGAAATACCGCATCAATCCCGGCAATGTCGGCTTCAAGGACAAGAAGGACCGCCAGTTCGCGGCGATCGTCGAAATGGCGATCAGATATGACAAGCCGGTGCGCATCGGCGTCAACTGGGGTTCGCTCGACCAGGAGCTGCTGACCCGGCTGATGGACCAGAACCAGGCCCAGGGCTCGCCGCTCACCGCGCAGGAAGTCACGCGCGAGGCGATCGTCCAGTCGGCCATCCTGTCGGCCGAGATGGCGGAAGAGATCGGGCTTGGCCGCGACAAGGTCATCCTGTCGGCCAAGGTCAGCGGCGTGCAGGACCTGATCGCCGTCTATACCGAGCTTGCCACACGCTCCGACCATGCGCTGCATCTGGGTCTCACCGAGGCTGGCATGGGAACCAAGGGCATCGTCGCGTCTTCGGCCGCGATGGGAATCCTGCTGCAGCAGGGCATCGGCGACACGATCCGCATCTCGCTGACGCCGGAGCCGAATGGCGACCGCACGCGCGAGGTGCAGGTGTCTCAAGAACTGCTGCAGACCATGGGCTTCCGGCAGTTCGTGCCGATCGTCGCCGCCTGCCCCGGCTGCGGCCGCACGACGTCCACCGTCTTCCAGGAACTCGCCCAGAGCATCCAGGCCGATATTCGCAAGAACATGCCGGTGTGGCGCGAGAAATATCCGGGCGTCGAGAACCTCAAGGTCGCGGTGATGGGCTGCATCGTCAATGGTCCCGGCGAATCCAAGCATGCCGACATCGGCATATCCTTGCCTGGCACCGGCGAGACGCCGACGGCGCCGGTCTTCATCGACGGCAAGAAGGCGGCGACGCTGCGCGGTCCGTCCATTGCGCAGGATTTCGAGAAGATGGTCGGCGACTATATCGAGCAGCGCTACGGACACGGCAAAGCCGCGGCCGAGTAGGCCGATGCACCGTTTCCTCGCGGTGACCCTGGCCTTGCTGTGCAGCTTGAGTTGGGTGGCAGGCGCGTCCGCCGACCCGCCGCAGTCGAAATCGGCCGGCAAACGGCTGATCAACCGTGTCTGCGATCTGATCGAAGCCCAAGCCCAACAGAACGGGCTGCCCAAGGATTTCTTCGCCCGGCTGATCTGGAAGGAAAGCCGCTTCGACCCGAACGCGGTGAGCCCGGTCGGCGCCGAAGGCATCGCGCAATTCATGCCCGGCACCGCCAAGATGCGCGGCCTGGCCAATTCCTTCGATATCGAGCAGGCCATCCCGGCTTCAGCGAAATATCTAGCCGAGATGAAGGCGGGCTACGGCAATCTCGGCCTCGCGGCCGCGGCCTACAATGCCGGCGAGAACCGCGTGTCGCGCTGGCTGGCTTCCGGCGGCTTCCTGCCGATGGAGACCGAAAGCTATGTCTTCGACATCATGGGCGAGCCCGTCGACAAGTTTTCCGACAAATCCTATGCCGGCACCGTCGAGCCACTCGACCCCAAGATGAGCTTCGCGGTCGCCTGCCGCCGGCTGCCGGTGATCATGTCGCGGACCGTCGCCATGGCCTCGATCAACGTCAAGCCGTGGGGCGTGCAGGTGGCGGGCAATTTCCGCCGCTCCGCGGCGATCGGCCAATGGCTGAGGGTCAAGAGCCGGTTCCCGGCGCTGCTCGCCAGCCATGATCCGGTGGTGAGCCGGGTGCGCACGCCGATCGGGCGGCGCGGCATCTACGCGGTCAGGATCGGCGCGGACTCGCGCGGCGAGGCCAACGGCATCTGCGACAAGCTGCAAAGCGTCGGCGGCGCCTGCGTGGTGATGCGCAACCGGTAGCTATGCCGTCTTCGCCGTCACCGTCTCGCTGAGCCAGGTGCCGATCTTGGCGCCAAGGCGGTCGGGCGATACCGGCTTTGGCAGATAATCGTCCATGCCGGCCTCGATGCATTTCTCGCGGTCGCCCTTCAGCGCGTGCGCGGTGACGCCGATGATCGGCGTGCGCTCGCCGTTCTGCGCTTCGATGGCGCGGATGGCGCGGGTCGCCTCATAGCCGCTCATTTCCGGCATCGAGACGTCCATCAGCACCAGGCGGGGGCGCAGCGCACGGTACATCTCGACCGCCGTGCGGCCATTGCCGGCGATGCGGTAGCTGAGACCGAAGCCGTTGAGAATCTGGCCGAAGACCAGCTGGTTCACGTCATTGTCCTCGGCGATCAAGATATCGATCGGGCCGCTCGGCGCTGCGGTCGATTCCGGCGCCGCCGGCACGGGCGCCGCCGGGCCGCGGATGACGGTGAAGGACGGCGGCGCCGGCGGCGCCGCGACCGGCTCGCGCACGAAATGCGCCTTGGCGCCCTGCATGCGCGCCTTCTGGATGGCGGAGATCACCGTGCCCAGCAACACCGCCGAACGCGCCGGCTTGGTGAGATGCGCGACGATGCCGAAATCGATGACCATCCTGCCGAAATCGACCTGGTCGACCGAGGTGAGCAGCACGACCGGGATGGACGAAAGCCGGGTGTCCGAGGCGATCGCCTTGGCGACATCGGCGCCGTTCATGCCGGGCATCTGGTAGTCGAGGATGATGCAGTCGACAGAGGCGCCGAGCTGGCAGGCGCGGTCGAGGAAGGCAAGGCCGACAGCGCCGCTTTCGGCGGCCGCGCAGTCGAAGCTCCAGCTTCTGAGCTGCTCCAGCAGGATCTCCCGGTTGACCGGATTGTCGTCGATGACCAGCACCCGGGCGCCGGTGACATCGACCGGCACCAGCTTGTCGGCCGCCTCCTGGTTGTGCGCCGGCAGCGGCACGGCGAACCAGAAGACGGAGCCGCGGCCGATCTCGCTTTCGACGCCGATCTTGCCGCCCATCAAGTCGACAAGCCGGGCGCCGATCGCAAGGCCAAGCCCGGTGCCTTCGTGGCGGCGGGTCGAGGAGCCGTCGACCTGGGCGAATTTCTCGAACACGCTTTGCAGCTTTTCGGCCGGGATGCCGATGCCGGTGTCCTCGACGCGGACCTTGAGCTGGACGACGCCGTCGACGACATCGCCGCCGACATCGACCAGCACATGGCCCTTCTCGGTGAATTTCACGGCGTTGCCGAGCAAATTGGTGACGATCTGGCGGAAGCGTCCGGCATCGCCGACGACAAAGGCCGGCAGGCGCGGGTCGACGCGCACGATGAGCTCGAGGTTCTTTTCGGCAACGCGCGCCGACACCAGCGTCGCCACATCCTCGACTGCTTCCGCCAGGCGGAAGGGAGCGGGGTCGAGGGTGAGCTGGCCGGCATTGATCTTCGAGAAATCGAGGATGTCGTTGATGATGGTCAGCAGCGCGTTGCCGGATTTGACGATGACATCGGTGAAGGTCTTCTGGCGGGGCGTAAGCTCGGTCTTGGCCAGCAGCTCGGCCATGCCGAGCACGCCGTTCATCGGCGTGCGGATCTCATGGCTCATATTGGCCAGGAATTCCGACTTGGCGCGATCGGCCGCCTCAGCCTTGAACAGCGACGCGGCGCTCTCGGCGAAGGCGCGGCGGATGGCGGTCTCCATCGGCCGGAAGATCAGAACCGCGGCAATGGCCAGCACGGCAAACAGCAGGCCGCTCGCCCACAGCAGCAGCCGGTCGTTGGCAGCGTCGGCGAGGCGACGCTCCTCGTCGAGCGCGGTGCGCACCTTGACCAGCATAGGCTGGGCGAACAGGTCGTTCTGATTGCGGATCTCGCGGTAGCTCCATTCATCGACCTTCTGCGCCGTCGACATCAGGTTGAAGCTGCGCACCATGTCACGTGCCGACCAGAACAGGTCGTCGTTCACCGAAGCGGTATCCAGCGCGTTGGTGGTGTTCCTGGACAGGCGCGGCCTGATCGCAGCCAACTGCGCGTTGAGGATTTCGATCTCGCTAGTCAGTCGCTCGGAGTGGCCGCGCGCGGCGGCGGCCAGCGCATCGCGCGTCTCGCTGCGCCAGGCGGTGCCGGTCGTCTCGGCGAAATTGGTGGCGTTGCGCAGGTCGCGGGCAAAGATGACGAAATTGCCGCTGAGGGCATCGACTTCGTGGCGGTACGAATTCACACGGTTGAGAGCGAACATCACGGCGGCCGAGGCCAGCGCGAAGACAAGCAGCCCCGAAATGTAGCGGATCCGGATCGACCGGAGGAAGGAAGAATATTCCGGCATGCGCCACCCCAACACATACGCACAATTTTAATGGCCGGGATTACGCTTGATTTACATTAAGATTTCGTTGGTGGCGGGGGCGGTCCGATGCCGGCAGCAGCTTTGCGCGGCGGCCCGTTCCGGGCTGCAACGACCGGCCTTCGGCCGAGCGACGTCTTCTCGCCGCCGCAACCGTGCCGAAGAGGCTACGAGCTGGCGACGAGAGTGCGGTACCGCGCGGTCACCACCACGATGATCGCCAGGTGAAGCAGGATCGCGAGAGCTGCGCCGATCAAGTGCGGGAGAAGACCTGCCGTCCGGCCGATCGTCCAGATCGTAGCGACGCTCAGCGGCAAAAACAAAAGGATGCTGGTGATGAGACCGGGATTGTATTTGCGCAATCGCGCCGACGTGACGAGATGCGCGAGCGCGTTGACGGTCATGACATAGGGAGCAACCAGGCCCCAAGCGGGTCCCCACAGGAAGGCCGCGTAAAGGGCCAGCAGGTTGATGCCCCAGACAAAGGGCAGGTTGATAACGAGAACCGAAGCGACGGTAAGGGCGTCGCGGCCGCCGAAGACATGCTCGTTGGCGAATTTGCGGAATCGGTCTCCGGTGTGCTCCTCGACCTGATGGACCATGTAGACCGGGCTGTGCAGGAAGATCAGGAACGCCGGCAGCGGAAGCGCCACGATTGGCGCGGCCGCTATGAGCGATGCTGCCATGAACCCTGCACCAATGACCCAATAATCGGCCAGCCAGGCTTGCAGTTTAAGCATGGATTCCCGCCCTCCTCAGTCAGTGCGCCTGCATGAATGGACGCACATCGCCAGAACTATTCAAGTGCGTGGACCCCTTGGCGCTCCGTGACCATGTCGGACATTGACTGCCGCGAGCGCCCCTGAGACAGTCAATGGAAGATGCGCATCTCCGAAATTTGGCACTCCGTCGGCTCGGACACCCGTTGGCCCGTCGGGCCTTCCCTTGATCAGAGGTGGAAACGCGCGCACGAGAGGCGGCCGTGAGCGAACCCACACAGCGAATAGTTGCGACCAACGGCATCCGCCTTAACATTGCGGAGCACGGAGACGGTCCGCCGGTGCTGTTGTGCCACGGCTTTCCCGAATCCTGGTATTCCTGGCGCCATCAGTTGAGCGCGCTTGCGGCGGCGGGTTTTCACGCCGTCGCCCCCGACATGCGGGGCTATGGCAAGAGCGATCGGCCGGAGGCGATCGACCAATACACGCTCTTTCATCTGGTCGGCGACATGGTGGGCCTTCTCGACGCCCTTGAAGCTCCCAGCTCCGTCATCGTCGGCCACGACTGGGGCGCGGTCGTCGCCTGGCATGCGGTGCTGCTGCGACCGGACCGCTTCCATGCCGTCATCGGCCTCAGTGTGCCGTTCCGGCCGCGCGCCAATGCGCGCCCGACCAGCCTCATGCCGCGAACTGCGGAGTCCCAGTTCTACCAGCTCTATTTCCAGCAACCCGGCATTGCCGAGGCGGAGCTGGAACGGGACCCGCGGGCCACGGTGCGCGCCATACTTTACGCCGTGTCGGGAGACGCTTCGGACGGCGGCGCCGGAATTGCCATGGTCCCGCGCGGCGGAAGCCTCCTGCAAGCAGCCGACGTTCCCGCAAGCCTGCCGCACTGGCTCAGCGAAAGCGACATAGATTTCTACGCCGGCGAGTTCCAGCGCGCCGGCTTCGCCGGAGGCCTCAATTGGTACCGCAACATCGACCGGAACTGGGAACTTATGGCGCCCTTTGCGGGCGCGCGGATCAAGGTTCCCGCGCTCTACATGGCAGGCGATCGCGACCTGGTGGTCGCCTTCCCCGGCATGGATCAACTGTTGGCCAATCTCAGGAACTTCATCCCGCAAATCCGCGATACGCTGATGCTGCCCGGCTGCGGGCATTGGACCCAGCAGGAGCGCCCGGACGAGGTCAACGCCGCGATGATCGAATTCCTGCGGAGCTTGCCGAACCGGGGCTGATCCAAGCGAAGCGAGTATCGGCTCCGACACGAAGGGTTGGGCGCGCCGCTCGGCAAGCGACTCGCCCGGTTCAAGTCAGGCACTATCCTTGGCCCGGTACGCGTCGGGAATGACGAAGACCTCGTCGGCGCGGCCATAGCCCCCATCGGGAACCTCCTCGATCAGCACCATGGTGTGGGGACGCACACCTTCGCCGAAATAGTCGACGAACATCTGCGTGGTCTTGTGGACCAGCTCCTCCTTCTGCGCTTTCGTGAGGGCGGCCTCGGGCATCTTGAAGTTGGCAAAGGGCATCTCCAGGTTCCTTTCGGGTTGGGTTTCAGGGCTTTGGATGAAGGAGGTCGGCAAGGCCGATGCGCTCCAGAAGCTGTGCGCGGACGCGATCGGCGACGCCGTTGACGATGGCCGCACCGTCGTCGGACGGATCGATATGGACGCGGAACGGCCGGCGGCCATGCGGCATCGCCACGAGATCCACGATGGCCTCTGCGACCTTGGAAGGATCGGCGTCCGCGGGCTCCAGGCCGGCAAGACCCTTGAGCGCCTGCTCATCCGCGCCGGCGTAAGGTCCCGACCAATAGGCGGCGGCGCGCCCGGTGTCGGCGGGCTTGCCGGAATGAGCGAAATGCTCCGTGCCCTTGGTGAAGGCGCCCGGCACCACGATGCTCGTCTCGATGCCGAAACGGGCAAGCTCCAGCGCGTAGCTCTGCGCCAGCGCATCCATGCCCGCCTTGGCGGCGAAATACGGCGCGAGGAATGGCGGCGTGCCGCCGCGCGTGCTGCTCGATCCGATCCATATCATCAAGGCCCGGCCAAGCGAGCGCATGGCGGGAAGGACTGCCCGGTTGACGCGCTGGGTCCCCAGCACATTGACGTCGTAGAGCTGCGCCAGTTGCTCCGGTGTGAAGGCCTCGGTCGGTCCGAACACCATATGGCCGGCATTGTGGATGACGACATCGATCCTGCCGGCTTCCGCGAGGATGGTTTCCACGGCCGCTTCGATCGACGGTTCCGACAACACGTCCAGCGCGATGGCGCGGATCTCCAGGTTCTCCTCGCGGGCCAGTCTTTCGACCTCGGCCGCGGCGGCGCCTCCACGCGCCTGCGGATCGCGCATCGAGGCATAGACCCGGTGGCCGGCCCTGGCGAGCGCCTTCGCGGTCATGGCGCCGAAGCCGCTCGATGCGCCGGTGATGAGAATCGTCTGCTGCATGGTAGCCTCTATCCTTTAGATCGCGCCGCCATTGGCGCGGATGACCTGGCCGTTGACCCATTGGCTGTCCGGGCCGGCAAGGAAGGCGACGAGCCCGGCGATGTCGTCGGGCTGGCCGAGGCGGCCGAGCGGGATGAGCCTGGTGATCGCCTCGATCTGCGCGGCGCTCTTGCCGTCGGTGAAAAGTTCGGTGTCGACCGGGCCGGGCGCGACGGCGTTGACCGTGATGCCGCGCGGGCCGAGTTCCTTGGCAAGGATATGCGTCATCGCTTCGACGCCGGCCTTGGTCGCGGCATAGACGCCGTAGGCCGGCTGGTAGAAGCCCACGACACTTGAAGAAAAGTTGATGATACGGCCACCATCGTTCAAGCGTGTTGCAGCTTCGCGCATGCCGCGGAACGTGCCGCCGAGATTGATGGCGAGCTGCCGTTCGAATGCAGCGTCGTCGGTGTCGGCGATGGGCGACAGCCGCATCATGCCGGCATTGTTGATGAGGATGTCGGCCTTGCCAAATGCCCTTTCAGCCGCGTCGAACAAGGCGGCCATGCCGGTCGGTTCGCCGATGTCGGCCTGGACCGCGAGAGCGGTGCCGCCGGTAGCCTCGATGGCCGACACCACCTCGCCGGCCGCGTCCTTGCCGCGCGCATAATTGACGATGACGGCGATGCCGTCCCGGGCGAGCCGCTTGGCGATCGCGGCGCCGATGCCTCTCGATGCGCCTGTCACGATCGCTGTTCTTGTCTTCTGCATGATCGGTCTCCGTTCGTTTGTTTGTTGTGGAGCCGATATAGATCGTCCTGTCTTCCGGATAATCGGCCGGCTATTGACAGCAGTATTCGAACTGAGCGAACAATCAGCCATGGATCGATTGGACAGGATGCGACTGTTCGTGCGCGTGGTGGAGCGGCGCAATTTCACCGCGGCCGCAGCCGATCTCGGCCTGCCGCGCTCGACCGCGACCGAAGCGATCCAGCAACTGGAGGAGCATCTGGGGACAAGGCTGCTAGACCGCACAACGCGCCATGTCGCCACGACGCTCGACGGGCAGGCTTATTACGAGCGCTGCCTGTCGATCCTTGCCGAGGTGGAGGATGCCGAGGCCGGATTCCGCAGCGCCGAGCCGCGCGGCCTGTTGCGCATCGATGCGCATCCGCTGCTCACGCAGCGCTTCCTGCTTCCGCAACTGCCGGCCTTCCTCGAACGCTATCCCGGCATCGACCTGCATATCGGCCAAGGCGACCGGCTGGTCGACCTGGTGCGCGAAGGCGTCGACTGTGTCATTCGCGCCGGCGAACCGCAGGACAGCGGCATGATCATGCGGCGGCTGGCGATGATCGCCGAGATCACCTGCGCCAGCCCAGCCTATTTGAAACGCCACGGAACGCCGGCATCGCCCGAGGCGCTGGAAGGCCACCAGGCCGTCTGCTTCGTTTCCTCCCGGACCGGCGATATCCTGCCGCTGGAATTCACGATGGGCGCCGGCCTGCGCCAGGTAACGTTGCCGGGCCGGGTCCGTGTCAACAATTCCGACACCGCGGCCGATCTGGCGCGCCTGGGCTTCGGCCTTCTGCAGGCGCCACGCTACCGGCTCGAAAAAGACCTGGCTGACGGGACGCTGGTGGAGGTTCTCAAGGATTTCCCGCCGACGCCGACGCCGTTGTTCGCGCTCTATCCGCAGAACCGCCAGCTCGCGCCGCGGCTGCGCGTCTTCCTGGAATGGGCGTCCCGCATCTTTGCCGAGGCAAGAGTGTAAACATCGGCGGCGTCACCGCTGAAAACCGTGGCGGCTTTGAGCGAGCCGGTCGCTTGATGGGCAAACCACCAAGCCATTGTACCCATTCGCGCGCAGGACCGTTGACAAGCCTGCGTCCACTCGTGTTCTATTTCGCAAGCGCACAATTTCCCGCGTAACACATCGCGTCCGGCATTGCCGGGCAAGGGCAGCATGGCCTCGCCGCGTCTCATGAAAGCATGGGATGCGTGTGGGGCCTTTGTTTTTTGAGGTCCGGGTGAAGACGTTCAGGGTCGGCATCCTCTATTCGACCACCGGTCCCTACGGGGCGATCGGCCGCGACTGCCGCGCCGGCGCCGAATTTGCCATCGAAGAACTGGAGAAGGCCGGCAGCGCCGTGCGCATCGAGCCGGTCTTCGGCGATCCGGGCGGCCAGCCGGAGCGTTACCTCGACCTGATCCGCTCCATGCTGCGCGACGACCAATGCCGCAATGTGATCGGCACCATCACCTCCCTGTCGCGCAAGGATGTCATCCCGCTGGTGGAGAAATATGACGGGCTGCTCTGGTACATCTGCCCCTACGAAGGCTTCGAGGCCAACGAGAACGTCATCTACACCGGCGCCTGTCCCAACCAGCATCTGATACCGCTGTTCGACTACATGCTGCCCCGCTACGGCAAGCGCGTCTATCTCGCCGGCGCCAATTATGTCTGGGGCTGGGAGATGAACCGGCTGGCGCGCGAGCTTCTCACGCGCGCCGGCGGCGAGGTGCTCGGCGAGCGCTATTTGCCGATCGAGGAGACCGATGTCGGCCTGCTGATCGCCGATCTGGAGCGCCACCGGCCCGACTTCATCTTGAACAACATGATTGGCCCGTCGAGCTACGCCTTCCTGGCCGCTGTGCGCCGGTTGGCGGATCGCGATCCTGCCTTCGCGCCGGAACGCTGCCCGGTGCTGAGCTGCGACCTGACGGAATGCGAGCTCGGCGAGATCGAGCCGGGCACAGCCGTCGGTCAGCTCTCGACAGCCTCTTACTTCGAAAGCCTGGCGTCGCTCGAAAACCGGATTTTCAAGCAGCGCGTCGCCGCCCGTTTCGGCACCGGACGCCGCGTCTCCAGCTTCTTCGCCGGCGCTTATGCGGCGGTGAAGCTCTGCGCCGAGGCGATCACCGAGGCCAATCGCGACGACCCCGCCAGCGTGCGCGGCTTCCTGCACGCCAGGCCGCGACAGACTGTGCTCGGACCCCTCGCAATCGACCCGCGCACCAACCATGCGGCCCTGCCTTTCCATCTCGGTCGCATCAACGAACAGCCCGGCTTCGACGTCATCGCCTCGCATGGCGCGATCGTCGCCGATCCCTATCTTGTCGGCACGCTGGCCAGCCAGCCCGTCCCGCATCTGAGGGTCGTGCAATGACGCGGACGCCGAATTTCGTCTCCTGGCGCGCCGCGATCCTGCATCGCGCCGACGACAACATCGAGCGCCTGAAGCGTCAGCTCGAACGTCTCGGTGTCACCGTCCTGGTGCAGTGGAAGCCGCTCGATCTCGCCGAAACGCCGGCCGACATCGTCCTTGTCGACGCCGACCAGGGCTGGGACGATCTTTTGCCATGGGACGGGGACGAGGCGCCCGTTCCGGTGGTCGCGCTGCTTGGTTCCGAAGCGCCGGGCCGCATCGCCTGGGCGCTGGGCAAGGGCGCCGGCGCGCTCATCGCCAAGCCGGTCACCGCCTCCTCGGTTTATCCGGCGCTGGTGCTTGCCACGCACGCCCACCATGAGCGAACCGCCGTCAAGGCGCGCATCGCCGGCCTGGAGGAGCGTCTGCGGCTGAGACCGATTGTCTACGACGCGATGCGCTCGATCATGGCCGCGCAAGGCGGCGATGAGGCCGGCGCCTATCGCACGCTCTGCCGCCTCGCCATGCAGCGCCGGCTCACCGTCGAGCACGTCGCCGTTTCCATAGTTGCCGGGCATGAGCCCGTGCCGCGCGCGATGTAGGCCGCTGGCATGCGGGTTCTGCGCGAACTGACAAGACGGCCTTCCGCCCTTTTCGGGCTGATCGTGGTCGTGCTCGTCCTGCTGGCGGCGATCTTCGCGCCATGGATCGCGCATTTCTCGCCGGACGACCAGCTTGCCGACGGCCTGTCGCTCGAAGGCGCGCCGCTGCCCCCTGGCGGCGACCATCTGTTCGGCACCGACACGCTCGGCCGCGACCTCTTCGCCCGCGTGCTGTTCGGCGCCCGCACGTCGCTGATCATCGGTCTCGTCGCCAACGGGGTCGCCGTCGCGATCGGATTGCTTGTCGGGCTGCTCGCCGGCTATCTGCGCGGCGCCGCCGGCAATTTGCTGATGCGCTTCACCGACCTGATGATGGCCTTTCCGGCGCTGCTGCTCGCAATCGCGCTCGCGGCGCTGCTGAGACCCAGCCTGTGGATCGTCGCCATGGTGATCGCCCTGGTGAACTGGGTGCAGGTCGCCCGCATCGTCTACACCGAAACGCGCGGCCTGGTGGAACGCGACTTCATCGTCGCCGAGCGTTCGCTGGGCGCCGGCAATGGCCGCATCATCCTTCTGCACATCCTTCCCCACCTGATGCCGACCGCGATCGTCTGGGGCACGCTCGGCATCACCACCACGGTGCTGCTCGAGGCGACGCTGTCCTTCCTCGGCATTGGCGTGCAGCCGCCGCAGCCTTCCTGGGGCAACATCATCTTCGAGAGCCAGAGCTATTTCCAGGATGCGCCCTGGCTGGTGTTCATCCCCGGCGCGATCATCCTCGCCACGGCGCTGTCCTTCAATCTGATCGGCGACGCCCTGCGCGACATCCTCGACCCGACCCAGCGCGGGAGGCTGTGACGATGGCCTTCTTCCTCGCCCGCCGTCTCGTCCAGGCCGTGCTGATCCTGCTCGGCGTGGCCGCCATCACCTTCCTTCTGCTCTATTTCCTGCC
The DNA here is from genome assembly GCF_003997405.1 of Mesorhizobium sp. M2A.F.Ca.ET.042.01.1.1. NCBI lineage: Bacteria > Pseudomonadati > Pseudomonadota > Alphaproteobacteria > Hyphomicrobiales > Phyllobacteriaceae > Mesorhizobium > Mesorhizobium sp. M2A.F.Ca.ET.042.01.1.1. Next base: position 10,265 of record NZ_RZRX01000050.1, on the reverse strand, counting down.
GGCGGACCCCGCCGTGCTGATCGCCGGGCGCTCCGCGACGCCGCAGATGGTGGCCGCCATCCGGCATGAGCTTGGCCTCGACCAGCCTCTGGTCATGCAGTTCCTGCATTATGACGGCAACCTGCTGCATGGCGATCTCGGCCGCTCCTATACGCAGAAGACCGAGGTGCTGCCGCTGATCCTGGCGCGGCTGCCGGCGACGCTCATCCTCATGGCCGCCGGAATCGTCGTCGAGGTCGCGCTCGGCCTGACCTTCGGCATCATCGCGGCGGTTCGGCGCGGCGGCTTCGTCGACCGCTCGGTGATGATGCTGTCCTTCGTCGGCGTCTCGTCGCCGCAATTCGTCGTGGCGCTGCTGCTTCTCTATGTCTTTGCCGCCACGCTCGGCTGGTTCCCGATGTCCGGCTTCGGCACGGCGCGGCATGTCGTGCTGCCGGCGCTCACGCTCGGCGTGCTCGGCGCCGGCTGGTATGCGCGCATGGTGCGTTCCGCCATGATCGAGGTGCTGCGCCAGGACTATGTGCGCACCGCCCATGCCAAGGGTCTCAGCGGCCGCCGCGTGGTGCTCGGCCACGCGCTGCCCAACGCGCTGTTGCCGATCATCGCCATGGTCGGCATCGACATCGGCCAGTTCATGAGCGGCGTAGTCGTGGTCGAGGCCGTCTATGGCTGGCCCGGCATCGGCCAGCTCGCCTGGCAGGCCATCCAGCAGGTCGATGTGCCAATCATCATGGGCGTCACACTGGTCTCGGCGCTGGCCATCGTGCTCGGCAATTTGCTCGCCGACTTCGTCGCCCCGTTCGTCGATCCCCGCATCCGCAGCCAATAACCAACAAGACCAACAGAGGAGTGAACTCAATGAACAAATTCGTCAAACAGATTGGCCTGGCGGCACTGCTCGCCACCTCGGCCCTGATGCCGGCCAGGCTCGCCTTAGCCGACACGCCGACCAATGGCGGCGACATCATCGTCACCTACAAGGACGACATCGCCACGCTTGATCCAGCCATCGGCTATGACTGGCAGAACTGGTCGATGATCAACGCCCTGTTCTCGCGCCTGGTCGACTACAAGCCGGGCACGACGGAACTGGGGCCGTCGCTCGCCGACAGCTACGACGTCTCCGACGACGGCAAGGTCTATACGTTCAAGCTGCATCCCGGCGTCAAGTTCACCAACGGCCGCGCGGTGACGGCGGCGGACGTCAAATGGTCGATCGAGCGCGCCGTCAACCCGAAGACGCAAGGCCCGGGCGCCGGCTTCTTCCACTCGATCGTTGGCGCCGACAAGATGACCGCCGGCACCGCCGAGACGATGGAGGGCATCACGGCGATAGACGACCATACGGTAAAGTTCACGCTGTCTCAGCCCGACGCCACCTTCCTCAACGTGCTGGCGCTCAACTTCGCTTCCGTCGTGCCGAAGGAGGCGGTGGAATCCGCCGGCGGCGACTTCGGCAAGCATCCGGTCGGCTCCGGCGCCTTCACGCTGAAGGAATGGACGATCGGCCAGCGCCTCGTCTTCCAGAAGAACCCCGACTATTTCATCAAGGATCGGCCGCATGTCGACTCTTTCACGATCGAGATCGGCCAGGAACCGCTGGTGGCGCTTTTGCGCCTGCAGAAGGGCGAGGTCGACATTGCCGGCGACGGCATCCCGCCGGCGAAATATCTGGAGATGAAGAAGTCCCCCGAGTTCGAGGGCATGATCGTCGACCGCCAACAGCTGGAAACCAGCTACGTCACTTTGAACACGCAGGTAAAACCCTTCGACAACGCCAAGGTGCGGCAGGCCGTCAACATGGCCATCAACAAGGACCGCATCGTGCGCATCATCAATGGCCGCGCCACGCCGGCAAGCCAGGTGCTGCCGCCGCTGATGCCGGGCTATGACCAGAACTACAAGGGCTATGCCTACGATCCCGAAAAGGCCAAGGCGCTGCTTGCCGAGGCCGGGTTAAAAGACGGCTTCTCGACGCAGATCTACACCTCCAACACCGATCCGCAGCCACGCATCACGCAGGCGATCCAGCAGGATCTGGCGGCGATCGGCGTCAAGGCCGAGATCAAGGCGGTGGCCAATCCGAACGTAATTGCCGCTGGCGGCACGCAGGGCCAGGCGCCGATGGTCTGGTCCGGCGGGCTCGGCTGGATCGCCGACTTCCCGGATCCGTCCGACTTCTACGGGCCGATCCTCGGCTGCGGCAGCGCGGTTGCCGGCGGCTGGAACTGGTCGTGGTACTGCAACAAGGACATCGACGCCCGCGGCCAGGCGGCGGACGCCATGCCGGTGCCGGCCAAGGCCGAGGAGCGCAACAAGGCCTGGGCCCAGATCTTCACCGACATCCAGACCAATGACGCGCCCTGGATTCCGGTCTTCAACGAACGCCGCGTGGTGGCCAAGGCCAAGCGCATGGGCGGCCCGGATGAGATCTATATCGATCCGACCCGCGTCATCAATTACGAAGCGATCTATGTGAACAAATAGGCCGTCTCATTTGCCGGTGGCGGGCGTCCAGCCCGCCGCCGGTGGCCTTTCAATGATGCCGCCGAAACGGGAGTGCGGCTTGCCAAAAACAAACGAGAAGCAACAACCATGTGTGTGAAGTGCGACTACACCATTCATCGCGCCAGCCACCATTTCGGCTGGAACCGCGATTTCGAGCCGGCGCTGACGGCCAAGCCGGGTTCGACCATCCATTTCGAATGCCTCGATTCCTCCGGCGAACAGTTCGACGCGAACTCCACGGTGGCGGATGTCTCGATCATGGATTTCGGCAAGGTCAATCCGGTGACAGGACCCGTCTATGTCGCGGGCGCGATGCCGGGCGATGCGCTGAAGATCACGCTGCGCCATTTCGAACCGTCGGGCCTCGGCTGGACCGCCAACATTCCGGGCTTCGGCCTGCTTGCCGACCAGTTCAAGGAACCTGCGCTGCACATCTGGAAATATGATGCCGCCTCGATGGCGCCGGCACTCTATGGCCCGGGCGGGCGCGTACCGCTGAAACCCTTCGCCGGTACGATCGGCTTAGCCCCCGCCGAACCCGGGCTGCATTCTGTCGTGCCGCCGCGCCGCGTCGGCGGCAATCTCGACATCCGCGACCTTGCGGCCGGAACCACGCTCTATCTCCCGGTCGAGGTCGAAGGCGCGCTGTTCTCGATCGGCGACACCCACGCCGCTCAAGGGGATGGCGAGGTTTGCGGCACGGCCATCGAGAGCCGCATGGACGTCGAGGCGACGATCGAGCTGGTCAAGGACGCGCGGCTGGAAAGCCCGCGCTTCACCACGCCGGGACCGGTGACCCGCCATCTCGACGAGGCGGGCTACGAGGTCACCACCGGCGTCGGACCGGACCTGATGACCGCGGCGCGGGAAAGCGTGATGCGCATGGTCGACCTGCTTGCCGGCGACCATGGGCTGAAGCCGGTCGACGCCTACATGCTCTGCTCGGTCTGCGGTGACTTGCGCATCAGCGAGATCGTCGACATGCCGAACTGGGTCGTCTCGTTCTATTTTCCGAGGATCGTCTTCAATTGATGACGGATGGTTCCGGACGAGGAAGAGATGCTGTCCTGACCGTCGAGAACCTGTCGGTGGACGCGCTGACGCCTGAAGGCGCAAGGCGCGTCATCGACGGCATCAGCTTTGCGCTGGCGCCGGGCGAGACGCTCTGCCTTGCCGGCGAGTCCGGCTCGGGCAAATCGGTGACGGCGCTTTCGATCATGCGCCTGTTGCCGCGCGCCTCCCTGCGCATCGCCGGCGGCGACATCAGGCTCGAACGCCAGTCGCTCCCGCGCCTGCCGGAGCGCGCCATGCGCGACGTGCGCGGCGGCGAGATCGCGATGATCTTCCAGGAGCCGATGACGTCGCTCAACCCTGTACACTCGATCGGCGCGCAATTGACAGAGGCGATCCGCATCCACCAGGGAGCGGAAGGTTCAAGTGTCGAGCAGCGCGCCCGCGACATGCTGGATGTCGTGCATATCAGCGACCCGGCGCGGCGCATGAAGCAATATCCGCACGAGCTCTCCGGCGGCATGCGCCAGCGCGTCATGATCGCCATGGCGCTGTCCTGCCGGCCGAAAGTGCTTCTGGCCGACGAGCCGACGACGGCGCTCGACGTGACGGTGCAGGCGCAGATCCTGAAACTGATGCGCGAACTGAAGCGGGAGTTCGGCACCGCCATCATCCTCATCACCCATGACATGGGCGTCGTCGCCGAGATGGCCGACCGGGTGGCCGTCATGCGCGACGGACGGATCGTCGAGGCCGGGTCCGCGCTCGACATCTTCGAGCGGCCGCAAGCCGACTACACGCGCGAACTGCTCGCCGCCGTGCCGCGTCTCGGCGCCTTCGCGGGAACCGACGCGCCGCCCCGGATCACGGCCACCCCCCGGACGCCGACGCCGAACGGCGAAGCGCCCGTGCTTTCGGTGAAGAACCTCGTCGTCGATTACGGTGCCTCCGCCAGCCTGTTCCGCCGCCGCGCTTCAGAGGCGCCGGCGGTGCAGGAAGTCTCCTTCGAGATAAGGCCCGGGCGCACGCTCGGCCTCGTCGGCGAAAGCGGCTCCGGCAAGTCCACCACCGGCAAGGCCGTGCTCGGCCTTGTCCCGTTCGCCGGCTCGGTGATCATCGGCGGAACGTCCATTCACGGCCTCTCGGCGAGCGCGATGCGGCCGGTGCGCCGCGCCGCGCAGATGATCTTCCAGGACCCCTACGCGTCGCTCGACCCGCGCATGACGGTGGGCGCCGCCATCGCCGAGCCGCTCGTCATCCACGGCATCGGCAGCAGGGACGATCGGCGCGAACGCGTGGCCTCCCTTCTTGCGCGCGTCGGGCTCGAAGCCGATCACGCCTCGCGCTATCCGCACGAATTTTCCGGCGGCCAGCGCCAGCGCATCTGCATCGCACGCGCCCTGGCGCTGGAACCGAAGCTGATCGTTGCCGACGAAAGTGTTGCTGCGCTGGACGTGTCGGTGCGCGCTCGCGTGCTCGACCTGATGCTGGAGCTGCAGGAGACGCTGGGCCTAGCCTATCTCTTCATCTCGCACGACATGGCGGTGGTCGAGCGCATGAGCCACGACGTCGCCGTCATGCGCGCCGGCCGCATCGTCGAGGCCGGCCCGCGCCGCGCGGTGCTGTCGTCGCCGCGGGAGGATTACACGCGCGAATTGATCGCGGCCGTCCCCATTCCCGATCCGCGCGTCGTAAACGTGCAGAACTGACGTCGTCCCGACGCGTCGCGTGCTCATACCGCCGCCCGTTCCGCGGCTGGACGGCGGCGGAGGCTGGCGGTGGTCAGAGCCGGCGGATTGTACGCGGCCTCGTTCAGGCCGACATCGGTGCCGGGCGGAACGATCCGGTCGATACGGTCGAGGACGTCGTCGGCCAGGCGGATGTCGGCGCCGGCAAGCAGGTCGTCGAGATGCTGCATGGTGCGCGGGCCGAGGATCGCCGATGTCACGCCGGGATGCGCCATGACGAACGCCATCGCCATGTGAGTGAGGGACATGCCGGCTTCGGCCGCCAGCGGAATGAGCTGCTCGACCACATCGAGGCTCCGCTCGTCTGACATCTGCCGCGGCATGAATTTCGCCCGTATGCTGCCCTCGGGCAGCGGCTGCCCCTTGCGGTAGCGGCCGGTAAGCAGGCCCTTGGACAGCGGGCTCCAGACCAGCACGCCCATGCCGTAGCGCTGACAGGTCGGCAGCATGTCGCGTTCTATGCCGCGGTCGAGGATCGAATAGGGCGGCTGCTCGGTGCGGAAGCGCGCGAGGCCGCGCCGCTCCGCGACCCACTGCGCCTCGACGATTTCGGAAACCGGGAAGGTCGAGGAGCCGATGGCGCGCACCTTTCCCGCCCGCATCAGGTCGGCAAGCACCGAAAGCGTCTCTTCGATGTCGGTGTCCGGCGAAGGACGGTGGATCTGGTAGAGGTCGATGTAGTCCGTCTGCAGGCGCTTGAGCGAATCCTCCACCGCACGGGTGATCCAGCGCCGCGAATTGCCTTGCATGTTGGGATCATCGCCCATCGGGCCGTGGACCTTGGTGGCAAGCACGATGCTGTCGCGGCGCCCCTTCAGGGCCTTGCCGACGATCTGCTCGGATTCGCCGGCGCTGTAGCGATCGGCGGTGTCGACGAAGTTGATGCCGAAATCCAGCGCCTTGTGGATGATGCGGATCGCATCTTCATGATCGGCATTGGCTATGCCGCCGAACATCATCGCGCCCAGGCAGTAGGGGCTGACCTTGATGCCGGTTCGTCCGAGCGTACGGTACTGCATGGCTATTCTCCTTGAATTCGACGGGCCGCCCAAGCGACCTGCGGCAGAAGCTGCGCTGCCGGTGATGTTCGATCTGCCTCACCAGGGGATCGTCACATTTTCCCATCTTGTGAACGTCCCCGAAGGACCCTCCGGACGGAGCAGGGCGACGCGGACCACCTCGCGCGAGCCGTCCTCGACCGATTCCGTTCCGCCGTAGTTGTTGAGGTTGGTGCGGGTGTAGGCCGGCGAGACCAGGTTGACCTTGATGCCTGTCGACTCGAGCTCAATCATCATCGCCAGCGTTATGGCGTTGAGCGCGGTCTTGGAGGCCGGATAGACCGGGCCGAACAACGCGCGATAGCCGAAGGCAGGGTCGGCGTTGGAGGTCAGCGAACCGACGCCGCTCGACACGTTGACGATGCGGGCATCCGCCGATCGGCGCAGCAGCGGCAGCATCGCCTGGTAAACGGCAAGCACGCCGAACACGTTGGTCTCCCACACGGCGCGTACTTCATCGAGGGAGACGTTGCTCGGGCGGGTCAATCTGGCATGGTCCTCGACAGTCGCGTCCGGCCGGCGTCCGGTATTCGAAATCGCGGCATTCTGGACGAGCAGGTCGAGCCGGCCGAATTCGTTGCCGATACGCGCCGCCGCGGCGTTGATCGAGTCCTGATCCGTCACGTCGAGCTGCAACGCGATGGCCCTCGGCCCGATCTCGCTCGCCGCCGCCTCGCCGCGCTCGAAATTGCGCGATCCGACAAGGACGGTGACCCCGTTTGCCGCGAGTTCCTTCGCAACCTGGAGGCCGACACCTTGATTGGCTCCAGTGACCAGCGCGATGCGATTGTCCGGCATGATCGTCTCCTGTTGTCCGATTGATTGTCACAGCCGCCGCCCTGCACTATGTTGACGGCTGCGGAACAGTGTTCCGATTCACAAATACGGAACATTGTTCCGTTTTTCAAGAGGTATTTGGTGAGCGGGAAACGGCGCACCCCAAATGAGCTGGCGGAGAGCGTTGACCGACGCGTGCGTGTCGACGCCCAGCGCAATCTCGACGCGCTGCTGCAGGCGGCCAAGGCGGTGTTCGCGACCTCGGGCGTCGATGCGCCGGTGCGCGAGATCGCCGAGAAGGCGGGTGTCGGGGTCGGTACGGTCTATCGGCACTTCCCGCGGCGCTCCGATCTCGTCGCCGCGGTGTTTCGTCGTGAAATCGATGCCTGCGCCGCCGCCGCGCCTCTCCTCGCGGCCAGCTATGACCCTGGCGAGGCTTTGTTGAAGTGGATTGAGCGCTACGTAGCCTTTATCGCGACCAAGCGCGGCTTGGCCGAAGCGCTGCATTCGGGAGATCCAGTCTTCGAGCCGCTGCCGCTATACTTCCAGCAGAATCTGGAGCCCGCGCTCGGCCAACTGCTCCGTGCCGCGGCGACCGCGGGGGAAATCCGGGGCGATGTCGATGCAGGGGACCTGCTGAACGCCATCGCGAGGCTGAGCGGCGCCGATCAGGCGCAGCGCATGGTCGCCTTACTGGTCGACGGCCTCCGCTATGGCAAGAAAGCATCTTCAGGCGTCCGATAGCCTGTCGTCAGCTGTTGCGCGTGGCGACAAAAGTCGCGGCCTCCTTGAGCAGCTCCGCTGCGTCGCCATACGGCTCGAGCAGCCGATGCGCCTGGTCGATCAGGCCGTGCAGCTGGCCCCGCGCCCAATCGGGTCCGTGCAGCGACGCAAGCGTCGCCTTGCCGGCGGCTGCGTCCTTGTTCGTCGCCTTGCCCATCTGCTTGGCGTCGGCGGTCAGGTCGAGCAGGTCGTCGGCGAGCTGGAAGGCAAGGCCGATCGCGGAGCCGAATTCGGCCAACCTCTCGCGGTCGGCCGCCGGCGCGCCGGCGACGATCGCGCCGGCCTCGCAGGCGAAGCGGATCAGCGCGCCGGTCTTCATCGCTTGCAACGTGATGATGCCCGCCTCGTCCGGCCGGTTGCGCTCGGCTTCCAGATCGAGCATCTGGCCGCCGACCATGCCGCCGGCGCCAGCCGCGCGCGAGAGCGCCAGCACGAGCGCCACCTGACGATCGGCAGGCAAGGCCGTCGCCTCGTCGGCGATGATGTCGAAAGCCAAGGTCAGCAGCGCGTCGCCGGCGAGGATGGCTGTCGCTTCGTCGAAGGCCTTGTGCACCGTCGGCTGGCCGCGCCGCAAATCGTCGTCGTCCATCGCCGGCAGGTCGTCATGGATCAGCGAATAGCAATGCACGCATTCCAGCGCCGCGGCGACGCGCAACGCCGCGTCATTGTCGGCCGAAAACAGCGCGGCACTTTCCATGACCAGGAAAGGCCGCAGCCGCTTGCCGCCGTTGAGCACGCCATGCCGCATCGCCGCCATCAGGCGCTCGGGCCGCGCGATCTCACCGGTGAGCGGACGCGCGTCGAGAATCCGGCGCAGCTCGGTCTCGACGGCAGCGGCGCGCAGGAAAAGCGCGGTTTCGAAGGCGATCTGGTCGTCTTTGCTCATGGTCGGGACCGGTAGCCGACACTCAGACATTGCGCAAGCAGGCGCGCGCCTTTATGCCGGAGGGGGCGAGGCACGGGTGGGACGGCTTGACGGAACCGATCGTCGAACATGGAAGCGAAGGGCTGGACATGGCGCGGTCGCGGCGCCTGAGCCGCGCCAGTATGAGGCGCATCGGCCGGCGCTGCTTGGTCGTCGCGCTCGTACTGGCGGCCATTCCGGTCGTGCTCACCTTCCTCTATTTGCCGTCCTTCGTGCATCCGATATCGACCCTGATGCTGAAGGACCTCGCGACCTTCTCCGGCTACGACCGGCGCTGGGTGTCGATCGATGACGTGGCGCCGGTGCTGGCGAACTCGGTGATCATGTCGGAGGATGGGCAGTTCTGCTTCCATCGCGGCGTCGATCTGGGCGAATTGCGCGGCGTGGTCGACGACGCGCTGGCCGGTGAGGCGACGCGCGGCGCCTCCACCATCACCATGCAGACGGTGAAGAACCTTTTCTTGTGGTCGCGGCCGCTGGGCAGCGTGCGCAAGGTCGTCGAGCTGCCTTTGGCTGTCTATTTCGATGCGGTGATGTCGAAGCGGCGGATCATGGAGATCTATCTCAACATCGCCGAATGGGGGCCGGGAATCTACGGCATCGAGGCCGCCGCGCGGCACCATTTCGGCATCTCGGCCAAGCAGCTGTCGCGCAGGCAGGCGGCGCTGCTGGCCGTCAGCCTGCCCAACCCGATCGCGCGCAATCCGGCCAAGCCGGGGCCGGGATTGCGCCGGCTGGCCTCGCTGATCGAGCGGCGCGCCAGCCGATCCGGTGCCTATGTCGGGTGCCTCGACTAAGCCGTCGCGGCGCCGGCTCAAAAAAATTCGCGGCCAGCGCTGGCCAAAACGGCGCAAGGCGTGTATAGGCACCCAACTTTCTCAGATTATGGCCTCGATGCGGCCCTTTCGCGAGGGTTGCCGGGGCATTTTGACCATGTAGTGGAGCATATCCATGGCCGTTCCAAAAAGAAAAACCTCTCCGTCGAAGCGCGGCATGCGCCGCTCGGCCGACGCCCTCAAGGCCCCGACCTATGTCGAGGACAAGAATTCCGGCGAAATGCGCCGCCCGCATCACATCGACCTGAAGACCGGCATGTATCGCGGCCGCCAGGTTCTGGAGCCGAAGGAAAGCTGAGAAGCTTCCAAGGATTTCTGACGATTCGAAAGACCGGTCCCTGGCCGGTCTTTTTGTTTTGGCGCCGGCGGCGTCCGGAATTGACCGCTCGCACTGCCGATGGCGGCGCAACCGGCTGACATCGTTATTTCATTAGGTCTTACAGCGTGTTCGCCGCGGCGGCGAAAAACCTTGACGGCGCGCTTGCCGCGGATTTTACAAAAGGGGGTGCCCTGATTGGAGTCGCCCAGATGTTCGGTGCCATCCCGCTGCTGATCGTGCCTTTCGTCCTCTACAATCTCGGCCTGCTCGGATTGTTCGGCGGCGGCGACGACCCCTGGA
>NZ_RZRX01000509.1:0-1858 GCF_003997405.1 Mesorhizobium sp. M2A.F.Ca.ET.042.01.1.1 | reverse complement strand
GCCAGAACCCGGATCGCCGCCGAGTTTGAAGGCTGGGCGCCGTCGAACATTGCCAGGTTGGCGCCTTCGCCGGACGGTGGCATGAGGTGCGCGGCATCGCCGAGCAGTGTCACGCCTGCGACGCGACCCCAGCGGTGTTCATCGGGCAGCGTGTAGATCATGCGCGGAACCGGCGCGGTTTCGCCGTCGGTGATCAGCGTGGTAAGCGCCGGCGCCCAGCCTTCAAACTCGGCGGCGATCCGGGTTCTGGCGGCGTCGGCATCGGTGAAGTCGATGCCTGCGAACCATTCCGCGGGCCGGCTCAATTGAACATAGGTGTGGAGGACGCCTCCCGCTTCTCGATGCGCGGCGATCGCATTTCCCGGGGCAGCCGCAAACATTGTGCCCAAGCCGACCACTTCGGCGGCGGCGGGGTGTCGATCGTCAACATCGTATAGATACGTCTCGATGAACGTTGCGCCGACATAACGTGGCGTTGCGTCCGACAGTAGCGGCCGCACCTTCGACCATGCGCCGTCAGCCCCCACGAGAAGCTCGGTTTCGACAGCCGATCCGTCGGTGAAGGTCAGTTCGTGCCGGCCGGCACCCAGAGCGGCGACGCCGGCAAGCTTCTTTCCCCAGCGGATGGTGTCGGCGGGCAGCGAGTCTGTCAGAATGCGCCGCAGATCGCCGCGTAGCACTTCGGGTCGGCCGCCATCGTCCGCTTCCTCAAGCAGCACCGTGCCGTGCCGGTCGAGCACGCGGCTAGCCGCGCCGCCTTGGTGGATGATGGCGTGGAAGGCTGCGGTGAGGCCAGCGGCTTCGAGCGCGATCTGTCCGTTATGCTCGTGGATGTCGATCTGCCCGCCTTGCGTGCGCGCCGACGCCGAAGCCTCCGCTTCATAGACCGTTACAGCTATGCCGTGGGTATGAAGCACGCGCGCCAGGGTGAGGCCGCCAAGACCCGCGCCCACGATTGTTACCTCTGTCATCGTCATGATCCTTTTTCGACGAGATATTGGAACGATGTTCCATAAATAGTATTTGGAACGTCGTTCCATTCATGTCAAGATGCGGCATGGCAAAGAGTGGACGGATTGAGCGGCGCACCGATGCGCTTTCAAAGGAGCGGATCATCAGGGCCGCGGTCGAGATCCTGGATTCAGGCGGCGAGAGCGGCCTGACTTTCCGTGCGCTCGCGGCACGCCTGGCGACGGGAAGCGGGGCGATCTACTGGCACGTCAAGGACAAGGACGAACTGCTCGCCACGGCGACCGAAGAGGTCATCGACCGTGTCATGAGGGAGGCGATTCAGGAAGCGGACCCACGGAAGGCGATCCGAGCGGTCGCGCTGGGGCTGTTCGATGCGATCGACGCGCATCCGTGGGCGGGTGCCCAGCTTTCGCGCGCGCCGTGGCAGCCGGCGGTGGGGAGGATATTCGAAAGCATCGGCGGGCACCTCGACGCGCTCGATGTTCCGGACCGGGCACTGTTCGACACGGCATCCGCCCTGGTGCACTACATCCTCGGCGCCGCCGCGCAGAACGCCGCAAACGCCCGACTGGCGCCGCACGATACGGACAGAACGGAGTTTCTGTCAGCCATGATCGAGCGATGGACGGCGCCGGATCCCGCTGGCTTTCCGTTCCTGCACCGAATTGCACCACGGTTCCAAGATCACGATGACCGCGCGCAATTCCTGGCCGGCATCGATCTCATCCTGGCTGGCGTCGGTGCAACCCGGTAGTGGTTTCGCGAGAGCTTACGCAAACCTCACGAGCATCAGGCTGAAGCAGCCGATGAAGAGGAAGGCCGAGAAGGCGAGCATCAGCGGCCGTAGTCCGCGCGAGCGCAGCTCCGAAATATCGGCCTGCAGGCC
>NZ_RZRX01000508.1:0-1864 GCF_003997405.1 Mesorhizobium sp. M2A.F.Ca.ET.042.01.1.1 | reverse complement strand
ACGCCGCAACGGCTAAAGCTGGATTCGCCCAATCGGTCCACAAAAGCCTGCAGAAGGATCGGCACGCATGGAAAAGCGCAAGATCATACCGGCCGTTTCCGTCGCGGTCGTGCGCGACGGCACCGTGCTTCTGGTCAAGCGCGGGCGGGCGCCATCGCAAGGGCTATATGCCTATCCCGGCGGCAAGGTCGAGCCGGACGAGACCTTGCCGCAAGCCGCTGCGCGGGAATTGCGTGAAGAGACCGGACTGGAAGCCATCGACTACCGGCCGCTGCGCGACATCCATATCGACGGCAGCGGCGAAAACCACGCGGTCGATTATCTGCTGACGGTGTTCGCCGCCGCCTATGCCGGCGGCGAACCAGTGGCCAGCGACGATGCCGAGACCGCGGCATTCTACACGCTGGCGCAAATGGCTGACATGCCGCTTGCCGGCGACGTGTTCTCGGTCGCCGAGGAGTTGCTCGGCCCTGCGCAACGCGCCACGCGGTGAGCCTCCAGAATGGCCTTGCAGGCGACAAAATGTTTCGCCACAAAGCCTTGCCCTTTCTTCGCAAGGCTCTGATGACCCGCGCTTCCCCTCTTCTCGCCGCGTGCCTCGCCCTCGGCCTGGCCGCCTCGCCGGCTCCGGGGCGCGCCGCCGAGGCCCCGTTCGAGCCGGGGCTGATGCGGCTGGCGGAAGTGCTGGGATCGCTGCATTTCCTGCGCAACCTGTGCGGCGAAAAGGGCGACCAATGGCGGGTCGAGATGGAAAAGCTTCTCGAGTCGGAAAATCCGGACCCCGACCGGCGCGCCCGCTTCATCGCCTCGTTCAACCGCGGCTACCGCTCCTTCAGCGGCACCTACACACAATGCGCGCCCTCGGCGACAGCGGCCATTGCCCGCTACATGAAGGAAGGCGAGACGCTGTCGCGCGACATCGCTTCCCGCTACGGGAATTGAGGTGGCTCGGGCCGCCAGCGCGTTTTGCCCAGATTTCTTTCGACAATCGGCGCCAATGTGACATGCCTTATTGTCTCCTGTCCCGCTCTGGTGCAATCATCTGTTGCGGTTTCGCAACAGTGTTAATGAAACGTTAGCGCACGATTGCGGAATTAACTCAAACTGAAGGTTTTGATGCCGCAAGCCAGCCTAATCGGCTAAGCTCGGCATCGATTGAGCGCAGTCTCGTCGACAATGTGAATTCGACCCTAAAAATGTCGTATTTACAATGACTTAATTGAGACTGCGGACGAACTGACAGCCCAAGCCGCGTCCACTGTTGGATCGCCGCTTGCAGTAAGGTGGACATCGCAATGGAACATGGTGTCAGCGACATCGACGCATTGGTCAGGGAAGAAAAACGCCTGACCGCCGTTGAGAGCCACAGCGAGGCATGGGCGGAAGGCCTGTCGGCGGGCATCGAGCCGGAAATCATCGCCGAGGCGGCGTTGGAGACGGCTTTCGGCGAGATGTTGCGCGCCAATGGCGAGACCTCGGCGCTGGCGCTGCTCGACCGCATGCGGGAAAAGGTGATCGCCGGCGCCTTCGAGCCGGAGCGGCTGAAGCACTAGTCATCCGTTTTAACAGTGACTTTTGACGAGGGCGCGCCGTTTGGGCATCATGCCCATGCGCTTGACCATTCAAGGCGCCGCCCGGATCAGGCCGGGTAACAATGGAGAGGCAAGCGGTGAGATCTTCGATGTCAGGCCGGCCGCGCGGGCTGACGCTCAACATCCTGATCGCCGCTTCCTGCCTCGCGTTGCCTTTGTGCCTCGCCAGCACGCCTTCCTACGCACTGAGTGAGATCCAGCGCGAAGACCTGCCTTCCCCGGTGGCCCCGCCCGCCGACAGCGACAGCGCCGCGCCCGGCGCGACCGTGCCG
>NZ_RZRX01000507.1:0-1882 GCF_003997405.1 Mesorhizobium sp. M2A.F.Ca.ET.042.01.1.1 | reverse complement strand
GGCATGCTGGAGGACGTCTCGGCCTCGCATTCGGACGAGCACGAGGTCGAATCGGTCGGCGCCGAGGATGCGCTCGAGGAAATCCGCAGCCGCCGCAAGCCGGTCCGCCGCCAGTACAAGATTCAGGAAGTCATCAAGCGCCGCCAGATCCTTCTGGTGCAGGTGGTCAAGGAAGAACGCGGCAACAAGGGCGCCGCGCTCACCACCTATCTTTCGCTTGCCGGCCGCTATTCGGTGCTGATGCCGAACACGGCGCGCGGCGGCGGCATCTCGCGCAAGATCACCAACGCGCAGGACCGCAAGCGGCTGAAGGAGGTCGTGACCGACCTCGACGTCCCGCAGGGCATGGGTGTCATCCTGCGCACCGCTGGCGAAAGCCGCACCAAGGCCGAGATCAAGCGCGACTACGAATATCTGATGCGGCTGTGGGAGAACGTCCGCAGCCTCACGCTGCAATCCACGGCCCCTGCCCTCGTCTATGAGGAAGGCAGCCTGATCAAGCGCTCGGTGCGCGACCTCTACAACAAGGATATCGACGAGATCCTGGTCTCCGGCGAGGACGGCTACCGCGAGGCCAAGGACTTCATGCGCATGCTGATGCCGAGCCACGCCAAGGTGGTTCAGCCCTACCGGGACACCACGCCGATCTTCGTGCGCAACGGCATCGAGGCGCAGCTCGATCGCATGCTGCAGCCACAGGTGACGCTGAAGAGCGGCGGCTACATCATCATCAACCAGACCGAGGCGCTGGTCTCGATCGACGTCAACTCCGGCCGCTCCACCAAGGAGCATTCGATCGAGGAGACCGCGCTCCACACCAATCTGGAGGCGGCCGAGGAAGTCGCGCGGCAGCTCAGACTGCGCGACCTTGCCGGCCTCATCGTCATCGACTTCATTGACATGGAGGAGAACCGCAACAATCGCGCTGTCGAGAAGCGGCTGAAGGATCACCTCAAGAACGACCGCGCGCGTATCCAGGTCGGCCGCATCTCGCATTTCGGCCTGATGGAAATGTCGCGCCAGCGTATCCGCGCCAGCGTGCTGGAATCGACGATGAAGCCCTGCCCGCATTGCGGCGGCACCGGCCATGTGCGCTCCGATTCCTCCGTGGCGCTAATGGTGGTGCGGGCGATCGAGGAATTCCTGCTCAAGGATTCGCGCAGCCACATCATCGTGCGCACGCCGGCCGCGACCGCGCTTTATGTGCTGAATCACAAGCGCGCCAACCTTGTGGAGCTCGAAGCCCGTTTCGGCCTAACGATCACGATCGAGGCCGACGAGACGCTCGGCACCCAGCATTACGCGATCTTCCGCGGCGCCATCGCCGAGAAGCCGGAAGGCTTCGTCGAGGTGCGCAGCCTGCCGGCCTATGTCGAGCCGGACGAGCCCGAGGACGAGATCGTCATCGAGGAGGAAGAAGAGGCTGCGGTTCAGGCCGAACAGCCGCGCCAGCCGCAGCAGCAGGGCCAGCACCAGCAGCGGTCAGAGGACGGCGAAGGCCGCGACCGCAAGCGTCGCAAGCGCCGCCGGCGGCGTGGCGGCAGGGACCGCGACCGCGAGCATAATGGGGATGTCGTGGCGGCGCCGGCGGAAGCTGGCGAAACCAGCGACGATGCCACGGATGCGCCGGAAGAAGCGGCCCAGGAGGCGACCGCTGGCGGCGAAGCCGAGGCAACCGCTACCGATGATGCTTCCGGCAAGAAGCGCCGGCGCGGCAAGCGCGGCGGCAAGCGCAACCGCCGCGACGACGAGGCTTCAGAGGCCGCCGCCGGCGACGTCGAGGAGGAAGCGGCGGAAGATGAGGACGCCGCAGGCGAGCCGGCGGTGGCAGCCGCGCTTTCGCAGTCTGCTGCCCCCGCGGCCGCCAATGACGACGCCGAGG
>NZ_RZRX01000506.1:0-1889 GCF_003997405.1 Mesorhizobium sp. M2A.F.Ca.ET.042.01.1.1 | reverse complement strand
GAGCGAATAGTTTTCGGCGACCAGGCCCCACAGCCAGCTGCCGGCCGCGATACCGCCTGACGCCAACGCAGAGTAGATCGAGAGCGTGCGACCAACGACCCACCGTGGGCTCGACAACTGCACGCTGACGTCAAGTCCCGTCCAGGTGACGACCCAGCCTGCACCGCCGAATGTCAAGGCGATCGTCGCCACCACCAGGGAAGGCGTGAAAGCAAGAGCCAGGCAGCAGGCGGCGCAGGCGATGCACGCCAGTGTGGTCAGCCGCTCCTGCGACAGCGAGCGTCTCAGCGCGTTATTGGAAATGCCTGCGCACAACGCACCCACGCCAAAACCGGCCATCAGCACACCATAAGCGACTGGTCCGCCTCCCAACTGATCGCGGGCAACGAGAGGCAGCAGCGCCAGGATCGAGATGCTCGTCAGGCCGAAAAGCGCTCCCCGCGCGATTGCTGCTTTAATCTCGCCCGACAGTGCCGTGAAGCGCGCGCCGTCATGGATGGCCGTGGTCATCGGCTCGCGAGGCAGAGGCGAAGAGCGAGCGCTCCATTTGCAGCGCCCTATGACCCACAGCATCGCCAAATAGGTCAGCGTCGCTAGGGCGAAAGCCGTCAGTGGTCCAAAGGAAGCGACCAGAACGCCGCCGAGCGCCGGACCGATGCTTCGCATGGCATTGTAGCCGACCGAGATCAGCGTGACGGCTGCCGGAACCTCGCGCTTTCGCACGATGTCACCAACAGAGGCATGCCAGGCCAGTAAAGGCAGCTCCGCATCCGGCTAGACAGCTGAAGGCGAGGATCATCCACGGATCATAAAACCCCTCCAGCGGAGCAAACGTCGCCGACGAAACTGTAGCCGCGTCCGCGCGCGCCACCCTGCTCATTGGGCGAGCCCCTCTCTGTTGGTGTATGCGTTTAGTCGGAGGTTTCTCCTTTGGTGCACTTGCCCATGGAGAGTGGCAGGATCAGGGCATTGTGAATGCCCCAGCTCAAGTAATTTTCGAAGTCTGCTTCAAAGCCAAAACGAAACCGTTCTGCTAGAAATACCTGTTCCGCTCATAGCCAATGCGCCAATCGATCATTCTGCCGGAAGGTTCAAGCGTGACCATCCGCCATTCGGGTGCCTATGGTTCGCGCGACGTTTTGAGAAGACCATATCGTGGGAAGACCTAGCGCTCCTTTCATTGCGTTTCGCGGCTGGTTTCATTAATGAAGCCGAGCTTCGCAAAATCCGCAAAATCAGGAGCATCACGTGACAGAAGAATCCGAGAATAATTCAGAAGCTCTCATCGAGCTTACCGCCGACGTCGTCTCTGCCTATGTTTCGAACAACCCAGTCCCCGTTGGCGAACTTCCGGGCCTGATCGACCAGGTGCATGCCGCACTAAAAGGCACGATCGGCGGCCCGGTGGCGAAGCCTGAAGCCCGCCTGCCTGCCGTTCCCGTCAGGAAATCTGTCACGCCCGACTACATCATCAGCCTGGAGGACGGAAAAAAATTCAAGTCACTGAAGCGGCATCTCGCGACCCACTATGGCCTCACGCCTGACGAATACCGCGCCAAGTGGGGCCTGCCGGCAGACTACCCGATGGTCGCTCCGAACTATGCTGCAGCGCGTTCTGCTTTAGCCAAGACCATGGGGCTGGGCAGAAAGCCTGGACAGATCAAACAGGCTGCCTCTGCAAAGAGGACCCGCAAAAACGGCGCGGCCTGAGCGTTCGTTAGTGCACGTAATCGAAAGGCGGGGGTGCCCCGCCTTTCGCTGGACATTCGCCCGGTCTGGAGCAAGCTGCGCAAGTTTTCGCTCGATCTATGTTCCCGCGGGATTTCGTCCACCGTCGGCTCTTGCGCGTGCGCAAGAGCCAGTCAGCTTGCTTTGCTGATATTCCCGGC
>NZ_RZRX01000505.1:0-1897 GCF_003997405.1 Mesorhizobium sp. M2A.F.Ca.ET.042.01.1.1 | reverse complement strand
GAATTTCTCCGCCGCCTTCTTCGCGTAGCCGGCCGCCTCGTCGTGCCGGTCGCGCGGCACGAACATGCGGGTCGGCGCGTTGCAGGACTGGCCGCTGTTGGAGAAGCAGCCGGCGACGCCCTTGGTGACGGCCCGCTCCAGATCGACATCGGGGAACAGGATATTGGCTGACTTGCCGCCGAGCTCCTGATGCACACGCTTGACCGTGTCGGCCGCCGCCTTGGCGACCAGGATGCCAGCGCGGGTCGAGCCGGTGAACGACATCATGTCGACATCCGGGTGGCTGGCCAGCGCCTGGCCGACGGTCGGGCCATCGCCGTTGGCGAGATTGAACACGCCCTTCGGCACGCCGGCCTCATCGATGATCTCGGCGAAGATGATGGCGTCGAGCGGCGCGATCTCCGACGGCTTCAGCACCATGGTGCAGCCGGCGGCAAGCGCGGGCCCCACCTTGCAGGTGATCTGGTTCAGCGGCCAGTTCCACGGCGTTATCAGGCCGACGACGCCAATCGGCTCTTTCACGATCAGCGACGAGCCTTTGACGTGGCGGAACTGGAAGGTCTTCAGCACTTCCGCCATCTTCTCCAGATGCGCCTGGCCGACGCCGACCTGGCTGTCCAGCGCCATCTGGCGCGGCGCGCCCATCTCGCGCGAGACGGCGAGCGCGAGGTCCTTGCTGCGCTTCTTGTAGATTTCGATGACGCGGTTGAGGATATCGAGCCGCTCCTCGACCGAGGTGAAGCCGAAGCTGGCGAAGGCGCGCTTGGCGGCCGCCACCGCCTTGTCGACATCGGCCCTGGAGCCCAGCGATATCTGCGTGAAAGCGTCCTCGTTCGAGGGATCGATGACATCGAGCGTGTTCGGCACGACCGGATCGACCCAGGCGCCGTCGATATAGAATTGCAGATTGTGGGACATGGTCTTCCTCCTCGGCCGGCCGTGGGTGCTCGATTGCAGTGGATTGGGTCGTCGTATACAGCCAGAGATAACGATGCCGCAAGCGCCATGTCAAACGCAAGCGCAGGCGATTGAGCCAGCCGTCCGTCGAGCCTGATGTGCCGGCTGACTCCCACCGGGACCGATTACAGCAGCGTATGTCCAGCGTCACCCAGCAGCTGCGCCGCCGCGGCTTGATCGGCGGCCTTCACCAGCAGATGGTCGCCATCGAAGGTGGACACCACGAAGATGCCGAGGCCGTTCTCCGACAGCGGCCGAATGACAGACAGCACGATGCCAGTTTCGCCGAAGGCAAAGGGGCCTTCGAATTTGAAGGCGACCCAGTCGCGATCCTGCCTGGCCAGATCCGGAACGCGCTCCTGCAGGCAGGTTATCGAAAGCTCATCCTCGGTTCTGGTGATGCTGACGAAACCCGGCCCGTTGGCCCAATCGGGAATGCCATGTCCAGCTTCCAGCCTCGAAATCGCGTATAGGCCTGGCAGTTGCTTCAGCCTGATCCTGGCAGCCATGGCCCCGCTCCGATTGCCGGTCATCCCGCGATCCTCTTGCTCATGTAAACGGTCGAGCCGTTCATGAACGGCTCTTCCCGGTCAATCGAGTAACCCTGTCCCTTGTAGAGCGACACACTCGCCTCGAACGCGCCGTTGGTCAGCAGGCGAAGCTGATGGAACGGCACGCTTGCCGGCGAGACCGCGACCGTCGCCAAGCTGACGCGGGTCGCCATGTTGGCGCCGATGGTCATCGCGCTCGGCCTGATGGCGCGCCGCGGCGGCACCGACGCATCCGGCGCCAAGCCGCCGATGCCCTGGTTCGTCGCGGCTTTCGTGGCGGTGGTGGCGCTGAACAGCCTGGTCGCGATCCCGGCGCAGATCCATTCGGCGATCGCCTTGGCCACGCAGATGATGCTGACCATGGGACTCGCCGCCATGGGCCTGCAGGC
>NZ_RZRX01000504.1:0-1910 GCF_003997405.1 Mesorhizobium sp. M2A.F.Ca.ET.042.01.1.1 | reverse complement strand
GTGCTCGCCGGCACCTCGGCCGGCTCGGTCACCTACTGTACCTCCCACGCGCCGGCCTCGATCAACTTCATCACGCTGCCGCTTCTCACCGCCGCGGCCTGCGTGTTGGCCCAAGGCGGCGTCGAGAACGACGTGCTGGGCTTCACCATCCTGCTGTTCCTCGGCGGCATGATCAGAGGCGCGCTTCTGGGGCAATCCCGCTTCCGCGAGACGAGCCGCCTCAAATACGAGGCGCGCGAGTTCGCCGCCGAGATGGAACGCAACTCCAGGCGCGATCCGCTGACGGGCCTGCTCAACCGCTCCGGGCTGGAGCAGGCAATCGCCGGCCTCGGCGTTTCCGACGGCCCGTTCGTGGCCATGCTGATCGACCTCGACGGCTTCAAATCCGTCAACGACACCTATGGCCACACCATCGGCGACGGCCTGCTGGTCAAGGTTGCGCGCCGGATCGAGGACCACGCTCCGCAAGGCGCCACGATCGCGCGCATCGGCGGCGACGAGTTCGTGCTGCTCTTCTCCGCCTGCAGGTCGCCGCAACCGGCCGGCGAGCTTGGGTCAAGCATCATCGCGGCCATCGCCAATCCGGACCCGGAGCTGAACTCGGTGCGCGTCGGCGCCTCGATCGGCATCTATCAGGCGGACAAGCCGCAATTGACGGAAATGCTGCTCAAGGCCGATTTCGCGCTCTATGCGGCCAAGCGCGGCGGCAGGAACGAATACTGCCTGTTCGACGCGGATCTCGACGCCGCGCTGGAACGCAGGAACCGCATCGAGCGCGATCTGCGTGGCGCGATCGAGTCGGGCGCGCTCTGCTGCTGGTTCCAGCCGCTGGTGCGGCTCGACACCAGCGCGGTGGTCGGCTTCGAGGCGCTGCTGCGCTGGCAGCACGAGGTCCATGGCGCCATCTCGCCGCCCGAGATCGTCACCGCCGCACGCGAGACCGGCCTGCTTTCGCTGCTGACCGAAACGGTGTTCCTCAATTGCTGCGCCATGATCGCAGAGCTGGTGCGGCAGGGTCGGCCGGATGTGCGGGTGGCGATGAACCTTTCACCGCGCGAGCTCGAGGCCGGCAATGTCGATGACATGATCCTCGACGGGCTGAGGGCGAAGAACGTGCCGGCCGCGATGCTCGAGATCGAGATCACCGAGGAAGCGCCGGTCGACCGCGACCGGGTCGGCCAAAAGGTCGGGCGCCTGGCGGATGCCGGCATATCGATCGTTCTCGACGATTTCGGCACCGGTTTCTCGACCCTGGTGTCGCTGAAGGACAGCCGCATCCGCAAGATCAAGATCGACAAGGATTTCGTGCGCGACCTGGCGAAATCCGTGGAGGACCAGGCCGTGGTCGAGGCGGTGATCGGCCTTGGCCGCACGCTCGGCATCGAAGTGATGGCCGAGGGCGTCGAAACCGATGCCGACCGCATGATCCTGCGCTCGCTGGGCTGCATGATCGCGCAAGGCTATCTGTTCTCGTCAGCACTGCCGATGCGCGACGCGCTCGCCTTCGACGCGGCTGCCGCTGAGGTTATTTTCGAGCCGTTGCGCAATCCCCGCAGCGGCAACGCCGCCTGACAAAGGCGGGGAGAGGCACTCTTCGTAGTTCGGCTGGCAAGGATCGGCGACAGGGCAGGGGTTAGCCGACGTGGAGGGGCGGTGGAAAGCGCTCCGATGTCGTGCGTAATCGGATAGGGCGCTCCCCTCTCCGTCTCGGCGCTGCGCGCCGAGCCACCTCTCCCCCATTTCATGGGGGCGAGGAAGCGCCAATCGCGAACGGGCGCGGCCTCGGCCTGGGTTCCTCTCCCCCGCGTTGCGTGTACAGACTGGGGAGATGGTGGACAGGCGTTCGGAGACATCGTGGACACTTCCCGATCCTTGGATCGGGAGGGATGGAATGCCGTTCTACGAGGTGT
>NZ_RZRX01000503.1:0-1930 GCF_003997405.1 Mesorhizobium sp. M2A.F.Ca.ET.042.01.1.1 | reverse complement strand
CTGCCCGCATCGCTTTCGAATCCGAGCCGCAGCCCTTCGCGCCGCTCGACCTGCTGAAGACCGATCCGGCTGAGAAAGCCGCCCAGATGGCGGCAATCATGAAGGAGATCCGCGGCTATTCCGGCTCCGACAATCTCGTGCTGGTCACGCATCTCGAAAACATCGAAGCGCTTGCCGGCGTGGCGCCTCGCGAGGGCGAGGCCGTGGTCGTGGCGCCGGACGGCGACGGCCTCAAAGTGCTGGGGCGCGTCACTTTCTAAGGGATCGCGCCGGTCAGTGTTGCCGAAATACAACTCCCGTAAGGAGCCGCAAATTTGCCGCCATAATGCCGCTTGCGACAACCCGTCGCAGGGTCTATAGGCGCGCTCCCGGTCACGAAAACCGAAGCGAGCACAACGGTTGGAGCTTTCGCCTCCGCCCGTGCAGGCGGCTTTGCCGCTCTGTATACGGCGCCGTTTCGGGTGTTGGGATCGCCGATGTAGCTCAGAGGTGAGAGCGCCGGATTTGGGTCCGGAGGTCGAGGGTTCGAGTCCCTTCATCAGCACCACGGATAGCTCAGCGGGTAGAGCATCAGATTTGTAATCTGACTGTCGAAGGTTCGATTCCTTCTCCAACGGCCTGATAAGCCGACACCTTCAGGTGGTGTTATCCAAAACGGTCCGGGGACCGGAATGCGAGGACTTCACGGACGGCAGGGCTTCGGCCTCGCCGGGCGGCGAAGTTCTGCGCCATCGGCGCGCGGCCAGGCCCGCGGTGACGATCAAGGCGCGGCGCGGCCGGCAAGGGAAGCTTCGGCTTCCTGCGCCCGCTTCGCCGCCCCGCGATCCGCTCCCGAAGGCCCGCTTCGCGCGGATGCCACCGGTCCCCGGATCATTCGCGCCCAGGAGCTGTGAAGAGACGACGTGAAACGAGAAACGAAAAGGATGATCGACGCGTGACGTGACGCCTCGCATGGGGCCATGCCCGACAGGAGTAAGACAATGAAGACCATTCTCGAAAAGGCTCTTGGACGCCAGCGCGTCCTCGTAAAGGAAAATGAGCGTGCCGTCGCCCTCTACAAGGGCGAGATCCAGGCCATCCTGATGCCGGGCGAACATTGGCTCGCCAACCGGCGCGGCAACCTGGAAATCTCCAGGCACGACCTGAAGAACCCGGAATTCGTTTCGGCTTACGAGAAGGCATTGTTCGACAAGCTCCCGGACGTGGCCGCGCGTCACTTCACCGTCGTCCGCACTGGACGCATGGAGATCGCCGTGGTCGAGCGCGACGGCGCGCTGCATTCTGTGCTGTCGCCCGACCGCAAGCTCGTGCTGTGGACGGATGCCGGTCCGTGGAAGGTCACGACCGTCGACACGGCGGCCGATCTCGCCATCGATCCGGCGCTGATGCGCCGGCTTGGCCAGGCGCGGAAGACGGAACACATGTTCCTCAACCCGGTTGTGGACGGCCAGGTCGGGCTGCTCTTCGTAGACGGTGTGCTCGTTCGCACGCTTGAAGCGGGCGTGCATGCCTTCTGGAACGTCGGCCGCATGGTCCAGGTGAAGGTCGTCGACATCAAGCGCCAGTCGCTCGATGTCGCCGGGCAGGAAGTGCTGACCAGGGATCGCGTGACGATCCGCGTCAACATCGCCGCCGAATACCGGGTCGTCGACCCGGTCAAGGCGGTGAGCACGGTGAAGGACTTCTCAGAAGCCCTCTACCGCGCCCTGCAGTACGCCTTCCGCAAGACGCTCGGCGCGCTCACGCTCGACCAGATCCTCGACAAGAAGGTCACGGTCGACGAGGACGCGGCGGCCAAGGTGCGCGACGACATGGCCGCGATCGGCGTCGAGGTCAGCGACATCGCTCTCAAGGATGTGATCCTGCCGGGCGACATGCGCGAGATCCTCAACCAGGTGGTTTCGGCCGAGAAGCAGGCCGAGGCCAACGT
>NZ_RZRX01000502.1:0-1933 GCF_003997405.1 Mesorhizobium sp. M2A.F.Ca.ET.042.01.1.1 | reverse complement strand
ACCACGAACCAGGCGGCGATGTCGCCGGCGGCCAGCGCGAACAGCGCCGTCGCAAGGCCGATCAGCACATATTCGAGCGAGAAGGCGGCAATCAGCGTCCGCCGCGTCGCGCCAAGCGTCTTCAGCACCACGGCGTCATGGATGCGCGCCCGGTTGCCGGCGGCCAAGGCGCCCGAGAGCACCAGCACCGAGGCGATCAGCGCGACGCCGGCGGCGGCGCGGATCGCCGTCCCCAGTTGCGCGACCAGCCGGTTGACGATGTCGAGCGCATCCTTGACGCGCACCGTCGTCACCGCCGGGAAGGCGCGGGTGACGGCGTTGAGCAGCCTTGCGTCGTCGGCCGTGGAGGCTTGTTTGTCGGTCAGCGTCGCCAGCCAGCCATGCGGCGCCCCGGCAAAGGAGTTTGGCGAGAACACCATGACGAAGTTGATGCCCATCGTCTCCCACTCAACCTGGCGGAAATTGGCGATCTTCGCGGTGACGTTGCGCCCCAGCACATTGACGGTGACGCTGTCGCCGAGCTTCAGCCCGATCGCCTTGCCCTCCTCAGCCGAGAACGACACCAGCGGCTCGCCGGAATAATCCTGCGGCCACCAGGCACCTTCGGTCAGCGTCGCGTTCTCCGGCTGCCTGGCGTCGTAAGTCAGGCCACGGTCGCCGCGCAGCACCCAGGCGCCGTCGGCCGGGATCTTCACCTTGTCGACGTCGACGCCGTTGAGCGCCATGATGCGGCCGCGCAGCATCGGCACCTTGACCAGTGTTCCCCGCGGCGACTCCTTGCCGACAAGGTTGGCGAAGGCATCGACGTCGCTGCTCTGGATGTCGACGAAGAAGAAGTTCGGTGCCCGCTCCGGCAGGCTGCCGGAGATCTGCCGCCGGAGATTCCCGTCGATCAGCGCCAGCGTCACCAGCAGCGTCAGCCCGAGACCGAGCGACAGCACCACCGAGGGCGTCAGCGCGCCGGGGCGGTGGATATTTCCGAGCGCCAGCCGCAGCGACACGAAACGCACGCGCGGGCTCTTCTTCGCGGCCCATTGGACCAGCACCGCCACCAGCCGCAGCACCAGGAAGGCAAAGACCGTGGCGCCGACGAAGATCGAGGCGATGCGGTAGTCATTGGCCGAGAGGATCGCCAGCGCCGCCAGCGCGACGACGATCGCCAGCGCAGCACCCGTATAGGGCAGGCGCGGCAGGCCGCGGCTCTCGAACCCCATCTCGCGAAACAGCGCCGTCGCCGGCACGTCGCGGGCGCGGCCGAGCGGCAGGAGCGCGAAGGCCAGCGTCACCAGCAGGCCGAACAGCGCCGCCATGGCAAGCGCGCCAGGATAGAAGCCGCCTTGCGCCGGCACCGGGATGACCGACTGCAGAAGCGCGCTCGCCACGAAGGGCATCGCGGCGCCCAGTATCAGCCCAAGCACGATGCCCAAGCCCGCGATCAACAGGATCTGCACGAGATAGACGGTGAACACGAAGCCGCCCGAGGCGCCGAGGCTCTTGAAGGTTGCAATGACGCCCCGCTTGCCGTCGAGATAGGCGCGCACGGCATTCGCCACGCCGACGCCGCCGACCACCAGCGCCGTCAGCCCGACCAGCGTCAGGAATTGCGAGAAGCGCTCGATATTGGCCGACAGCGCCGGCGCCGCGTTGCTGCGCGTGCGGATCGACCAGCCGGCCTGCGGGAAATCCTTCGCGGCTTTAGCCTGGATTTCCTTGATCCGCGCCTCGGAAGTCCCTTCCGGCAGCCTTACCTTATAGGCATTCTCGACCAGGCTGCCGGGCTGCACCAGGCCGGATGCGGCGAGGCCCTCGCGCGACATCATCAGCCGCGGCGCGAAGCCGAAAC
Organism: Mesorhizobium sp. M2A.F.Ca.ET.042.01.1.1; assembly: GCF_003997405.1. Lineage (NCBI taxonomy): Bacteria > Pseudomonadati > Pseudomonadota > Alphaproteobacteria > Hyphomicrobiales > Phyllobacteriaceae > Mesorhizobium > Mesorhizobium sp. M2A.F.Ca.ET.042.01.1.1. Next base: position 90 of record NZ_RZRX01000502.1, on the reverse strand, counting down.
CGTCCGACACAGCGTCCGGCTCGCTGACCAGCCTCGCCCGCAGCTCGAAAACGGCGCTGCCGAGCTTCAGCCTGTCGCCGACGTGAAGAT
>NZ_RZRX01000501.1:0-1955 GCF_003997405.1 Mesorhizobium sp. M2A.F.Ca.ET.042.01.1.1 | reverse complement strand
AGATGGAGCTGAGTGCGGCTCAATCGCGACTAGCGGCCAAGAGACGGGGACGCAAGAGCGCTGCAAGCGAAGTCGCGGTGGCGGTTCCAGATATGGCTCGGCCCACGACCTTCGAAGACGGCTCAGACTCCCCTGCGGAGATCGCACGGAACCCCGACGCCAAGCGGCTGAGGCGGCGTTTCAGTCTGGCGAGGAGATCGGAGGCGCTTTTCAGTCGCGGATCTCCCTTGAATTTACCGGCGTCGGTGTTTGCCGGGGCCGCCGCTCTCGGGTTTTTGTCGTATATGACGGGGATTCATGACGCGACCTACGTCCGGGCGGATGGCCTCGCTAAACAGGTTGGGTTTCTCTGGGCGCCGAATTGGACATTCCTCTTCATGGTGCTTTTGCCCCTGTTTTTTACATTCGTGACAGAGCTGCTTGTCTTTTGGAAAAATGACGGGCGCTTGAAGCTGATAGCGGAGGGCGACCAGGTGAAAAGCGACGATGCATGGACGCACAACGTCGAAGCGTCTTCGTATTCATATTGGGCGGTTTTTTTGATCTGTGTGGTGTTCGCCGGTCTGTTTCAGTGGATCGGCGTGTGTTTGCTCCCGCTAATGAAAGGCGGTGGCAATTATGCGACGGACTGGGGCAAGCTAGCAATTGCGCGCCCTGAGCTCATATCGGTGCCGGAAGAGGTCGTGTTCACCGGGCTCGCTTACCTCTATATGTGCCTGTGCTTTTATCTTTTCTTTGCCGGTCTCATTTTGCTTTACACAGTTGTCCATGACCTTTCGAGAATTGGTGAGGAATCGGAAAGTTGGCAGGAGGCGGACCATCAGCATAAGGTCAATGAAGTCGGCCTCAGGGTAATGCGTGGGATTTTTCGGTGCACTGTTTTGGGCGTTCTGATCGCCATATGCATGAAGGCCCAAAGCGCTTACCTGACCTCGCGTGGAGAAAATGTCGTGGCTTGGTTGGTGGGCGATATGTCTTCAGTCTTGTATGGCGGCAACGACCTGAGCGACGAGGTCGCCTATAGGATGCCGACGCATTACAGCAGCTTTCTTATTGTTATCTCGACCTGCGTTGTTTTTGTGTATGGGACCATCCGGTTAGGCGTCGGAAGTCGGATTCAGGCGCCTTTGTGGAAGATGTCGGCGGCCGTAGCGTTGCTCGTTGCCGGCTATATGCTGATCGATGCGTTTGCTGGCTTTTCGATCCTTCTGGGCGTTGGAGTGCTGCTCGCGACATACGGCCTATTCAATCCCGGATTTGGGCGATGGCGAGCGAATTAGGAAAAGATCACAGTGTACCATAGCTGGCTTGATCGTTGGGATGAACGGCGTGCGCGACGCGGTGAGGAAGGGAAGAAGGTAACGGGGCTCGTTCTCGACGCGGACCGCGCCTTTCCGAGAGCCCGCGAGACTGCGAGCATCGAGCAGTTTTGTGTGCTTGCGGACAAGGCCGTGGCTGATCCAGCCTTTTTCGATGAGCCGAGTGAGAGCGATCAGGGATTTGAAAGGAAGGAGGGGTGGCTGAAGTTTCCATCGGACATTGCCACTGATATCGCAGCGAACAATGTTGTGTGGGCGAAAGTCACAGAAAGCGGGTCGCGCGATCGGGCGATGGTGATCTTTCACCATTGGAACGCAAGCGCGCGGAACCGTCAGATTGCCAGTTTCTTCTCGTGGCTTGGTATCACCGTTGTCGAGATTGCCATGCCCTATCACTTCGAGCGCAGCCGACCCGGCTCCCTCCACGCCGACTATATGCTTAGCGCCAATCTTGGGCGAACGATCCAGTCCATAAGGCAGGGGGTATTGGATGGGCGAAAGCTCATACGTTGGTTGAGGGCCGAAGGTTATAGAGAGATTTCGGTACTTGGCATGAGCTTAGGTTCGTGGGTCGCGGCCTTGATTGCTGCGCGCGACCAGGCCGTGTCAAAAGCCTCGCTGTTCCTGACGGCGGGG
>NZ_RZRX01000500.1:0-1965 GCF_003997405.1 Mesorhizobium sp. M2A.F.Ca.ET.042.01.1.1 | reverse complement strand
CCACCTGGTTGTCCTCGAGATGGTAGAGGAAGGAACCGCCGCCGGTCTTCATGTCGAGCGGCCAGCCGAAGGAATGCTGCACCAGACCCGGTTTGTGGTTCTCGGGCTTGACCTGCCAAAGCTCCTTGAGGCCGATGCCGAACTTGCCCGGCTCGCGGCCGTCGGCAAGCTGGTACTTCGCGATCAATTGCTTGGCCAAGGACCCCCGCGCGCCCTCGCCGATCAGCACATATTTGCCCATCAGCGCCATACCCGGCGCGTAAGCCGGGCCATGCGTGCCATCCTTCTCGATGCCCATGTCGCCAGTGATGACGCCGGTGACGGCGCCGGCCTCGTTAAAGACGAGGCTGGCCGCGGCGAAGCCCGGATAGATCTCCACGCCCAGCGCCTCGGCCTTGGTCGCCAGCCAGCGGCAGACATTGCCGAGCGAGACGATGTAATTGCCGTGATTGTTCATCAGCGGCGGCATCAGGAGATTGGGCAGACGGAAGGAGCCGGCCGGGCCGAGCACCAGGAAATGGTCCGCCGTTACCGGCGTCTTGAAGGGATGATCGCCTTCCTCGCGCCAGCCGGGCAGCAGCCGGTCGATGCCGATCGGATCGACGACCGCGCCGGACAGGATGTGCGCGCCGACCTCGCCGCCCTTCTCCAGCACGACGACGGAGAGTTCCGGGTTGAGCTGCTTCAGGCGGATCGCCGCGGCGAGGCCGGCGGGACCGGCGCCGACGATCACCACGTCGAATTCCATGCTTTCGCGTTCGATATCGCTCATCGACCCCTCTATAGCTTGCCGCATTCTCGCATTGTGCTGGCTCACGCGCTGCATAGCGCATCAATTCGCGACGCGAAACCGGCGCTGACGTGACAACGCCGATTTCGACAAAAAGTCGCGGTTTTCCTACGAAACGGCAGCAGCACAGGCCATGGCCAAGCATAGGCCAGACCCGGCATGTTGGCAGGCCAGGCGGCGCCTGCATGTTTTTAATTGTTCGACGGCTTGGTTATCGGCAATACTTCGCGCCATGCGCAGTCCAGGGCCGCCCGGCTTTCCATCAAAGCGCTTACTCTTCACGCCTGGCCTGGCCTGGCGGGCGGTTCTTCCGCTCCTCTTTTTGAGCGTGCCTGCACTTTTGACCACGCAAGTCTGGGCCGATCCGGTGAAGGCCTGGGCGACGGGCGCCTATTCCTTCTCCGACGAGCTGGGCGGCTTCCGCATCACCGGCGCTTCCGGCATCGGCACCAAGGAAGACCCGCTGGTCATCAAGGAGGAGCTGAACACGGCGACGCCGGTGACGCTGACCATCCGCGCGATCAAGCCGATCGAGCCCTTCGGCAAGGCCGGCGAGGTCGCCAACAGCGTGATGTATATGCGCATCGACGTGCTCAACAACAGCGCGCTCCCCTGGGTGGAGTTTCAGTTCGAGCTGCAGGAAATCCTCGGCCAGCCCAGCGTGTTCGGCGATGGCCTGTCCTTCGACCAGCGCAACAAGACGCCCGACAATATCGTCTCCAGCAATTTCGCCGATTTCGAGCGCAAGTTCGAACCCTATGACCAGCTGCTGTTCAAAGACGGCAAGGTCGATCCGCTGAAGTCAGCAACTTTCAATTTCCTGATCACCGACTACACGCCGCGCTGGACGTTCTACATCGTGCAGGATCCAAGGATTCCGACCGGATAATCTCCCCCCTCGAGGGGGAGATGTCGCCAAAGGCGACAGAGGGGGTCGCCGCGCGTGAAGCGCCGGCGTCCAATGCGTCGAGTCCAGTCGAACCGACCCCCTCTGGCCTGCCGGCCATCTCCCCCTCAAGGGGGGAGATTGCAGTCGCCGAGGTTGCAAATTCGAACCGCGCGGACGATGGTGTCGCCATGACTGCCGCCTCCCCCAGAACACCAGCCGAGATCGCCGAACTGCTCGCCTTCTATGCCAGCGCCGGCGTCGACGACGCGCTTGAAGACGCGCCGAT
>NZ_RZRX01000004.1:0-73854 GCF_003997405.1 Mesorhizobium sp. M2A.F.Ca.ET.042.01.1.1 | reverse complement strand
AAATTTACTCAACGTCAGCTCCTCGCGGAGGCCGGCATTCCAATACCTGCTTATCGCTTAGCAGCGAATGCAGCGGAGGTTGAAATCTCTGCCGCCGAGATCGGCCTGCCGGTGATTCTGAAGCCAGCCATAGGCAGCGGCAGCATCGGTGTGCGATTATGCAGCACCGTCGATGAGTTAGCCGAACATACCACCTACCTATTGGGTGGGAAGCACATTTGGCGATCTTCGCCGAGGATACTTGTTGAAGAATACGCGAATGGTCCGCATTATATCGCTCAGATAATGGGAAATGAGGTCGTTGCGATTGCCGCCGCTGACTACGGCCCCCCACCGCATTTCGTCTTTCATAGCGGCACCCAGCCAGCCTCGCTGACAGATGACGAGCACGAGCGAATCGCCGACGTTTCGCTGAGCTGCTTGCGAATTCTCGGCCTTGGCTGGGGTCCCACGAATGTTGAACTCCGGTGGACGAAGCTTGGCCCTGTCGTCATTGAAGTGAATCCGCGACTTTTGGGCGGGACGGGTTCTCAATTGGTTCGGCTGGCTTATGGAGTCGATCTTATCACCGAACACATCAAGCTTGCCGTCGGCCACGAATGGGATTTGCGCAGAAGGCATTCACACATTGTGGCCGTCCGGGTCCTAATTCCTGACCGTGATGGCATCGTCGATTGGATCCATGGCGGCAGTCAGGCTGCTGCTGTACCGGGTGTCGCAGAGGTGCAATTTTGTGTCGAGCCCAATACCCCTATCGTGAGGAAAGGCGACTATCGAGATCGCATGGGACATGTCATAGCCGCTTCACCCGACCGTGTCCGGACCGAGGCGATAATTCAGCGTGCGGTGAACTTAATCAGTTGGTCGATCTCTCCATTTCCGTGAACAAAGACAATCATCAGCCCCTCAAGTCGCCGCACCAGGGGAAGCTATTGAAGAGGAAACTTGTAGTGCAAAATCAAGTGCGGTCGTCGCAAAGTGAATGATACCTAATTTTGTTTCTGGGAACCTCTAGGCAATTGAACTTATCTGCGGTGGACAATTGTCTTCTGATTTTTTGCGGCGGCTATGTCGCGCGAGTAATTCCCAGGCCACAGCAAGAGGATAGCCGCGGTGTTAGAGCAACCAGCCCTGCCCCCCCTCCGCTCGTCGGACCCCGTTCTGCCGAGACTTTCGGCCGGGCGCGCAGGGTTTTCCCGGACGGCACCACGCGGATCACTATCGAGCGCGATCCCATTCCCCGCTACATGCATCACGGAGAGAGTGCGTTTCTTGTCGACGTTGATGGCCGTCGTCTCCTAGACCTCAACGGCAACTTCACGACCCTCATCCATGGCCACGCCTTCCCGCCCGTGATCGAGGCCGTGACGCAGCAGCTCAGAAGCGGATGCTGCTTCGCCAACCCGACCGAGATTGAAATCGATCTTGCTGAGCTTCTCTGCGCCCGAATTCCGCATCTTGACCGCATCCGCTTCGTCAATACCGGTACCGAGGCGGTCATGTTTGCGATTAAGGCGGCGCGGGCGTTCACGGGACGTCCCGCCATTGCCAAGATCGAGGGAGCCTATCACGGCGCCTACGACTGGGTCGAGGTCAGCCAGGCTGCAACGCCTCAAACGTGGGGCGATCCCGAACATCCCGCGCCCACTCTTTCTTATCGCGGCATGCCGCCAGCTGTGCTCGATGACGTTGTGATTTTGCGCTTCAACAACGCCGAGGGCGCGCGCCGGCTGATCACGGAACATGCAGGGCGTCTCGCAGCCGTCCTCGTTGATCCCATGCCGAGCCGCAGTGGGCTCATTTCGCCCACGCCGGATTTCGTATCCGCCATCCAAGAGACGGCCCGTCGTCACGGTATCCTTGTTATCAGCGACGAGGTTCTCAACCTCCGACAGGGTTACGAAGGCGCCTCTGCGCTCTATGGGCTCGCCCCCGATCTCTTCGCGCTCGGCAAGATCATTGGCGGCGGGCTCCCCATCGGCGCGATCGGAGGCCGCAGCGAGGTGATGGCAGTCTTCGAGGCCGCATCAGGCGGTCCTGCTCTGCCGCAGGGCGGCACCTTTTCAGCCAATCCGCTCTCGATGGCAGCAGGACTCGCCGCGATGGAAGCCCTCGACCGCGCTGCCTTCGATTACCTCGAGCGGCTGGGGGACAAACTGCGAAACGGGCTCGAACGCATCATCGCGCGGCACGGCGCCCCTTTCAGCGTCACTGGAGCCACTTCCCTCTTTCGCCTTCACCCGCGGCGCAAGCCGCCGCGAGAGTTCCGAGAAAGTTTCCTTACCCTACAGGAGGTGGCCGTGATGACGGAATTAACTCGCTTCTTCGCCACGGAAGGCATCATTCTGCCCAAAGCGGCCGCCGCTTGCCTCTCAACACCGATGGGGGAGGATGAGATCGCCTTCGTCGCAAATGCTTTCGACCGCTTCCTAATTCAGCGCGCGGCGCTCCTCGACACTATCACGGGTTAGATCATGGAAGAAACCGTCGCACAGGCGATCGCGCGTGCGTTGAAGCCCTTGTTTGGCCAGAGCCTGCCGTCTGCCGTCCTCCTCGCCTGCGGTACGATTGGCATCCCGCCAGCTCGCCTACCGGCAGGAGAAGATGGGGGGCGCCATGGCAGACGACTTTGAACGCGTCTTAAGCAGGATTGCAGTGGTTACCACCCAAAACGGGCCGCCCGCGGCCATCCTCGTGCCATCACTTCCGGAGGCTTTCAAGGCGAGCCTGTCGGAACGCGCACCAACCAGAATGGAACAGACAGTTGGCGCCAGATCACGCCTGGCGCGTGCAACATCCATATCGGCGTCGATCCAACCGAGGTCGGTTGCACCTACGAGGCGCTGTGCCTCGTGGTCCATGCTGCGGTCACGATCAACGCTCTTTGTCAAATCCTCCAACACATCGACCTGTGGCGCCGCCGCGCCGATGGTACGCAACTGCGTGTCCGTCGTCGTAATCGTGCTAAAGAATGGCGTGCTCGGCTTCCAAAGGCATGCCGAAGCAATGCCGTTAGGACCCTGTACGAGCGCCTGCCATTTCGCTCCAGTCGACCACGCAGCAATCGCCCGGGCGTGCGGTTGCGGCGCGACCGTCGTCAGGGTACCGGACGACATAGGGCCTGCTCTCGAGGCGCTCGCCTCTGAAAGGCCGTGGCTAGTCAAGGTCGTCGCCGCCCCCAACGCCCATCCTGCTCTTTCCCTTTTCGGCGGCGCGGTTGACCAGAACGTCGTGCGCGACGTGGGTTCCGTTTGATGACGACAGAAAACACCAAATCAATGGGCGTTGCGGTCGTCACCGGCGGGGCAACCGGGATCGGGTTTGCGACCGTCGCGCATCTAATCGACGCTGGCTGGCGCGTCGCTTTCTTCAGCCAGACGAGAGAGCGGGTGGAGGCTGCCGCTGTCGATCTACGCGCCCGTTTTCCAGCTTGGAATATCCACGCCGACACGGTCGACCTCCGTGACGAACGCGGCGTCTGCCGGTTCTTCGCCAATGTCCGCGAGCGGTGGGGAACGGTATCCGCGCTTGTCTGCAATGCTGGCTACTCGCCGAAAGGTCCAAACGATCAGCGTGTCGCTCTCGGCCATATGCCGCTTGCCAAATGGGATGATGTTATCCGGGTGAACCTCACGGGCGCCTTCCTCTGTTGCCGCGAGGTGTTGCCCGGTATGGCGGAAGCCCGGCAAGGCCGTATCGTCCTGATCAGTTCACTCGCGGCGCGTACGCAGCCGAAGATCGCCGGAGCGAGCTACGTTGCCTCGAAGAGCGCGCTTGCAGGGCTCGCCCGGTCGATCATGAGCGAATACGCCGGGCTTGGTATCACGGTGAACACGATCTGCCCTGGCCGTGTCTTAAGCAATATGACGGGACCGCCCGAGAGGCCCGGAAACCGCGCTGCACTCGCGCGGATCCCGATCGGCCGGCTCGGCAGGCCCGAAGACATCAGCCGCGTCATTAAGTTTCTTGTTCGCTCGGATTCCGACTTCATTAACGGCGCCATCATCGATGTCAACGGCGGTGAGTTCGCCCCCTCTTAATCTGTCGGCCGGCGGCACAAACCATTCAGTGACGAAGGACGCGGCGCCGGCCACTCCCGCACATTCTGCGCATGCGCGAACTTACGGACCTGCTGCACTAGGGGCCATGGCGAACGCCTGGAACAGGCTGCCTTCGGACAGGGCCGTGGTCAAGCCAAGCGAGCCCTGGCATCACGCGCACGGCGGCGACTTCTCACATCCGAAGGCCACCATGACAGGATCTCGGCCGCGTCGTTCCAAGGACGCCTCATTGGCGGGAGGTGGTGGCCGATAGCGACAGCGGATGCTCGACAGCAGCGAGGACGTGCTCAGCCGTCAACGCCTCGAGGTTTTGGCTTCAGGCGATGCTTCTGGCCGCGCGTGCGGAGAATGAGAGGCTCCGCCAAATCATCAAGGAGTTGCAGCGCTATCGCTTCGGGCCAAGGGCGGAGGGCCTGCCCGAGGACCAGTTGCTTCTGGGCCTGGATGGCCAGCAGGTAGAGGCGGAGGGCTTCGCCGGCACCGAAGCCGCGGACCCATCAAAGCGGTTTGGCGCATTTGCCGCCGCGTCTTCATGGGATGACCTTCGGCGACAATCGATGCGATCGGCGCAACGACGCCCGTCGACATCCGCGATCGAGCCCTGCTGCTACTCGCCACGACGGGCATTCGCAACGGTGAGCTACGCGCCATTCAGCTGCAGGATATCGACTGGCGTGCTGGCGAGGTATCGGTCCGGCGCACCAAGGGCAAGCGGGATCGGGTGGCGCCGCCGCTCGAGGAGACCGGCGCCGCGCTCGCCGACTACGTCCTGCGCGCTCGACCGAAGGTGGATAGTCCGTATCTGTTCCTGTCCTTCACGCCGCCCGTGGCAGCATTCAAATGCGCGTTTGCGACATGGCGGGGTTGAACTCGGGCGAGTCGCAGGTGCGCATCTCCTGCGCCACAGTCTTGCTACCCAGCTCGTCAAGCAGTGAAGGCCGGTCAACGAGGTCGTCGATCTTCTAGGGCACCGAAGCATCAACACAACGCCATTGTACGTAAAGGTCGCCACCTCGCAGCTTGCCGAGGTCGCACTTGCGAACATTCGACCTGTCATGGCAGCTTACGATGGTGAGTGTGCCCGATCCGATACACGTTTTCCGTGCTCTTTGATTCGCCGAGAGCGATGCGGTCGTGAGCGGCAGCTCTTTTTGCGACAAGATGATCAAAGGCATGACGGCTCCGCAAGCAGCCCAGTCTCACGCCGGGCTTTGCGAAGTCGCAGCCTTCCTTTTTCAGCTCATGTTGACCAGTCCCGAGAGCGGGAAGTGTCGCATCCTTCGCATACTAAATGGTTTGCTACATATGGAGTGGCATGACGATTGTTCTAGAATTCAAATTGAATCGGCCCTTTGTACATAGTCTGCCTTCCTAGAATCAGACAAGTGGGCGGGGCGCTTCATAGACGCTGTAACCGAAACGTGATTCGCTCGGCCGGCGGCGGGCGAATCGAGGGACGGCGAATGTCGGGGCCACGCGAGAAGCGCGAGACGGGAGAGCAGGACCTGTTCCGCTCCAGGCTCGACCAGATCATCAGCATGAAGCACGAGCTGGTGCGGCTGGCGGATGCGATCGACTGCCCGATGCTGGAGGAGCGTTTTGGCGCGGTCTATTCGGACGGCCCCCGCATGCCGCCGCTGCCGACCCGGCTGATGGCGGGGCTGGCGATCCTCAAGCACACCTTCAACCTGTCCGACGAGGTGCTGTGCGAGCGCTGGGTGGAGAACCCCTATTTCCAGTATCTCACCGGGAGACGTTCTTTTGCCATACGCTGCCGTTCGACCGCTCGTTGATGACGCGTTGGCGCAGCCGCATGGGCGAGGAGCGGATCGTGGCGCTGTTGCAGGCGAGACTCAGCCTTGCGGTCAAGACCGGGGCGATGAAGCCGGCCGACACGCGCCAGGTGATCCCCGGATCAGTCCGAGGACCGACACCACCGTGCAGCCGAAGAACGTCATGTTCCCGACCGACGCCAAGCTCATCCACCGGGCGCGCGAGCGGCTGGTGCGGCTGGCCAAGAGGACGGGCCTCCATTTGCGCCAGAGCTATGTGCGGGTCGGCAAGCTGGCGCTGATCAGCCACCAGCGCTATGCCCACGCCAAGCAGTTCAAGCGGGCCAACAAGGCGCTGCGCAGGCTCAAGACTATGTCGGCCGGACCATTCGCGACATTGGTCGCCAGATCGCCGGCAATGCGGGGCTGGACGCGCTCTTCAAATGGCCGCTCTACCAGGCCGCCACCGTTCTCCAGCAACGTCAGCGCCAGCGCGTCCGCAAGATCTACTGCCTGCACGCGCACGAGGTGGAATGCATTGGCAAGGGAAGGCGCATATGCCCTACGAGTTCGGGGGGAAGGTGTCGGTGGCCACCACGCTGAAGCGTCCGGGCGGCCAGTTCGCCCTGCATGCAAAAAGCGCTGCCCGGCAATCCCTATGGCGGCCACACGCTCGCAAGCCCATAGAGCATCGGCCACATCAAGGCTGAGCACCGGATGAGCCGCAACTCCTCGCCGGCCAGCAGGGCGACGCCCTCAACGCCGCCGCCGGCTACAACTTCTCCCTCCTGCTCAACTGGTTCACAGGTTTTGTGGCTTCTCATCGCAGCCCAGTCAGCCGAGAGGACTCGAAGCCTGACTAATCTCGTTGTTCACGGACGACTGACAATTCTTGGTGTTCAGTGAGGCTCCTCTGTTGCGGTAAACACGGATTGTCCGTGGATCTGAATCTTATTACAGAGCCGCGCCAAGTCTGACAGATCGTGACTCGCTGTAAGACAGATGCGTATGCCCGCATGGCCCCGAGCGACCGTCGGAAAGAACGTGACGGAAGTGTAAAAGCCATCATCGAATAGGCGTGCTGCGAAATCAATAGCCGCAAATTCATCGCCCACATTAATCATGCGAATTGGCAGAGGAGCGCCTCGCTGATCTGTGTTGATGAGATCGTCGAACAGGGCGATGCGGTCGATCAATTGATCTCGGCGAACCCTGAGCTCGCTCGTGCGGTGGATTTTCGCCGAGGCCATAGCGGCACCGACAGCTGCAACGTTGGGCGAAGCCGAGAAGGCATGCGGAATGGAGTAGCAACGAAATAGCTCTTCTTGATATGCCGTTCCCAGCATGAGCATGCCGCCCGACGCGCCGAAGCCCTTGGCGAGGGACGCCGCGACGATCGTGCGCTCACCTAGCTCGTTGGGTAATTGCGAGCGCGCAAAACCTTCGCCACTTTCGCCAAATAGTGAAATTCCGTGTGCGTCGTCGATGTAAAGAAAAAGGCCATACTTTTCCTGCAACTCAAGAAGCCCTTCGATCGGCGCGAAGCCGCCCATCGAATAGACGCCATCGCAGACGTAAGCGACGATTGGATGCTTGCGGCAAAGCTGCTCCAAAGCATCGAGGTCATTGTGAGGAATTGTCTCGACTTGGGTCTCCTCGGCCACAACTGGCTTATGAAAGGCAAGCGAGGCATGTGCCAGACGGTCGAACACCATGACAGGTCTTTGACCTCCCGTTAAATGTCCGGAGGCGATGATTGGCAGTGCGCCCATGTTGGCAATCATAACCGTCGAGTAAGTAATAATCCGCGCCCCAAAGAGTTGGGAAAGCAATCCCTCAAGTTCACCAACGAGTCCGAAATTCAGGCGCGTGCGTGCACAAGACCAGTGGAGTGATCCGTATTCCTTTATCGCGGCAACCGCGCCTGCAACGATAGCTGGATGATTGTCCAAGCCGAGGTAGCAACAACGTACGTAGTCGGCCATGGTATCGCCTCGACGCTCGCCCTCCGTGATCATGACCGCCCTCCCCTCTAAAGACCGCCCGTAAACACCCATGAGACCACGTTGGTGAGCCCGTTCGAAATGCATTCGCGTCCGATCAATGACCGAAGCGGTGTTGCGGAAATGACTGGCGTTTGCAGCGCCCGCTGTGAATTCCACCGGAGACATTTGGACGTCCTTTCAAAAGTGCATATTTGCGGTAAATTGGCTCCCCAGTCTCACGTGATCCAAATTGCGAACCGCCGAATTCCGATGCGGCTGATGGCCGTCTGATATGATCCCGAAGACACCTTCAGTCTGTCGGATGAGGAGCTGGCGCGCCCTGGGTGGAGAGACCCGAATACCCAGTTCTGGGGTGAAGAGTTCTTCTGCCCTGAGTAGCCGGCGCATCCTGGCACAACGTGCCGCAAAGCCCAGGTTGGAGTTTTCAGCACTAGGTGGAACATGACACCGGAAATGAATCGCGAGACAAGGGAACCGCCACGCGGTCGAGCCCGTCATCGGCACAATCAAAGCTGAACACCGGAGGGGCGGCACCTGTATCGCCCACAATCAGGACGACGTCGGCGGCGCCTCCCTGGCCACCGCCGACTACTTCCCGCTCCTGCTAGACGGTTCAGGAGCTTTTGTGGCTTCTGTTCGCCGCGGCGCTCCCACTCAGGCCGATATGACCCGCGGTCGGGGACATCCACTCAGGTCCACCAGAGAACAAGATCTGGCCGCGCAAATCCGAAAAAGCAATTCAGCAGCACGCGACGCTTTCCGTTGCCTGATTGACCGGTAACCCCGTGAACGAAGCCGCCATCGATTAGGGCGATATCCCCAGTTTTGAGCTCGAACTCGCGGCAAGGGACGGCCTCCAGATAGGCTGCCGAATAGGGGTATCCAGTGGTCTCCACACCTTGCGATATCCGGTCCGCAACCGTCGGCTTGTGGCTCCAGAGCTTCAGATTGCCGCCTTCCTCAGGCATGCTGGGATAGAGGTTGAGCGCTGCGACCGTATTGTGCGCCACCGCAGAAAGCTCGTAATCATCGCCAGCACGTAAGACTTGAGCGACGTCGTCGTGGGGATCCAAGGAAAACGTGCCTGTGCCCGACCAACTGAGGCCGCGACAAACATTGGCCTGGCCGTGTTCGGAACGCGCTAGCCGCAATTCGATTCCCTGGTTGTGAAGCTCTCGCTTCAACGCCCCGAATACTGCTCGAACCGGGTCAACCAAATTCTTAAAAAGGGCATCGACGTACGGCCGCGCGTTTTCGGCGTCTGCGAAATAGGTGGCTGCATCCTTTCTGTAGTGAGATGCACCGACATATTGTCCGGGCACACCATCTTTACGCTCTCTGAGACCGGAGCTTCCAATAAAGTTCGTAGTGATCTCCTCTGCTACTTCGGTGCTGAAAGCTTGCTTGATGTGCAGAGCGGTGAGCTCACCTTTCAGGACCGAGATGATCTCCGCCGTGTTGATCGACCCGGTCCGTTCTTTGATCGAAACCGGCGAGATGGCTGGCACTTGAGATATCTGACTAGGCATTGTCTTGCTCCTGTAGTGCGTGTTCAAGGATGGTGATGCCACGATCGAGTTCGGCATCGGTGATGGTTATCGGCGGGAGGACTTTGATAACGTCGCGATTTGGCCCCGAGGATTCGATAAGAAGGCCATTTTCGAATGCGACATCGTGCACGCGGCCGACAACTGCCGGTGAACGGCATTTCAGGCCGGCCATCAGACCGCGGCCGCGCTTCTGTTCGATGTATCTTGGAAATTTCGCAACCAGGCGATCGAGGTGCGTTTGCAGCCTGACGGCTGTCCGCTCGACACCTGCAGTAAATTTCCTATCCGACCACATCTTGCACATGGCTCCTGCCGTCACGAAGGCGAAATTGTTTCCTCTGAAGGTCCCGCTATGTTCTCCGGGCTTCCATATATCCAAGTCGGGTCGAATCAGAACGATGGACAACGGACTACCTGAACCGCTAAGGGACTTAGAAAGACAAACAATATCCGGTTCGATTTTTGCAGACTCGAATGAGAAGAAGTCGCCAGTTCGGCCCGCACCTGCCTGGATGTCGTCGACGATAAAAACAATGCCATGCGTGCGGCAAATGCGCTGAATTTCCGTGAGCCACGCTGCGGATGCGGCGTTCATGCCGCCCTCTGCCTGGATGGTCTCCAGAATGATTGCGGCAGGCTTTTCTATGCCGCTCCCCGGGTCGCTCAAAACGCTGTCGATGTAACTGGCGGAATCGAAAGCTTGGCTCGGATAGCCGTCATAGGGAACACGGATCACATCGTGGCGAGCGACGCCTCCCAGTTCCCTGGTTGAGGCCGAGCCCGACACCGCTAGAGAGCCGAGCGACATGCCGTGGAACGCATTCGTAAAGGCCATGACGCTCGAGCGGCCGGTGTATTTTCGCGCCAGCGCCAGAGCCGCTTCGTTGGCGTTCGTGCCGGTCGGCCCAGGAAACTGAATCTTGTATGAAAGGCCTCTGGGTTTCAGGATCCAATCGACGAACCCTTCAATGAAGTCACGCTTTGCCGCCGTATGCATATCAAGCGACAGAAGAATGTTCTCACCGACGAGATATTCAATCGCCGGCGCCATAATATCCGGATTGTTGTGCCCGTAGTTGAGTGCGCCGGAACCCACCAGGAAATCGATAAAGGGCTTACCCGTCTCGTCCCAGATCGTCGCCCCAAGGGCCTTCGTAAAGACGGTGGGGAACGCCCGGCAATAACGACGAACGCTAGATTCATGAGCCGTGAAAGCGTCGGTGTCCATATTAAGTCCTCTGCACATAGTCGTCAAAGAAGAGAGCTGTTTAATGGCTAGTGGTTTGCGGCATATGTTCGTCGTTTAACATTGAAGCAGAATGCCGGAGGCAGCTTTGTTTGGTCTGGGTTTGGTCTGGTGGTGCCGGGATCCTCATTGAATATTGTTGGTTGCGTTGCCCTCCATTCGGATGTCTTCGGGGAATGTGCTGCAACAAGATGGCTTCTAAACCTTCCGCGAAAGCACCGATACTATGGCATCAGGTAGTTGACGTACCCACCCATCGCTGCCCATAGCGCCTCCGCACAAATGAATGGGTCCAAGGAGATCAGCAGGGTCGCGTCGCCAGAGGTTGTGTCGCTCGGCGGTAGCGAAGCCGCTCGCGAGCGCGCTCCTCGATGGCGCCGTAGCGAGCGAGCGGCTTCGCGGCGGTCATCAATATTCGCCGTTCAACCTCGGGCTGCGGACACCAACCTGATTCAAGAAACTATTTGATGACCGATGACACAGCGAAAGCCACGCTCTCTTTGAGAAGAATGCGGATTCCGATCTCTTGCGCGATAACTGGCCCGAGCCGCCGGATCAAAAGGGCGGGGCCGCCGTGGACCCCCTTGACGGAAAGCCCGTTCGTAGGCCAGGCGGAAGCAACCGGGAGACGCGCTGGCGAAGGGCCGCATCGGTTTCGAGAGCGTCAACTACCGCGACGGCAACCATCCCCGGCCGCAGCTGGGGCTGCTGCCTTCAGGCGAGTCGAACAGGAGATCGTCTGGGAGGCTGAAGGCGTTGACGAGGTGGGCCGTGAGTAAGTAATCAAGCGCTGATCGGGATCGACGAACGCTGTTTCCGTCCGACCGAGGTTGACCTGTGATCGGCGTTACCTCAAGGCAGGCAGGCCGACAAGCTCGGTTGGAAGCCGAAGACCCCTTTCGATGTGGTCGAGGCCCACTGCCGCGCCTCACGCGAAAACACGATGGCGTCGCGAGCAGGTGCATTTGTCGTGGGGCCATCCGCATTGCCAGGCACGCCCTCTCGGCCGGCATCCGCCCAGGTCCGGTCGTTTGGATCGGCGAATTCACACATTCTGCAAAGCAGAAAACCATCCGCTCCATTCATGCGGTCGACGATTTCGCGAAAAACTGGCTTTTCAAACAGATCGGAGTAACCCTCATATAGAAGGTTGCCCAATACGTGACTCCGTTCAAAATCCATGGAGCACAGGGTGACGTCGCCGTTTGGAAGAAGAACATTCCGATACTGTCGTTCGTCCACGCAGGTTAGGGCTCCGAGCACTGGCTGACGTGGTGCAACGATCTTAGGGTCGACGCTTCCACCCCTACTGCTCACCGGCCGCGCTTTTATCAGTGCTTCGGTAGGAATAATGTCGGCTATATCTGGGTGGGGCTCGCCCAAGGCCACGAATCGGATCAAGGGGATGTCCGCGTCGACGAGTTGACGAACCAGATCGCGATACTTGTCTCCGACCAGGCGGCTGTTCATGTAGGTGCCGTCATCGAAAACATGGACCACGAATACGCCCAAGCGCAAGGCTTGCAATCGCTGCAGGTCCTGCCCGTTCATTCCCACCAGCGTCGTAAAAATCCTGATGCCATGGCCTTTGGCGAAGGCGTGCTCCACCATTTCGGTGCAGTCCGGATTGAGCCAAGGTTCGGAGTATCCCGCAAAACCAATGTCGACGGAAGTCGGTACGCGGGCCAGACACCGCTTGAAATCTTCAAGACCCAGATGACTCGCATGAGACACTTTTCTTTGCCGGACCGCGAACTTGTCCTGGGGACAATATGAACATCCTACGACACATCCCGTGGTCGTCGTTATCTCCAAAACCCTGCCGGCTGTGTTTGCTGAGCGAAGTTCCGGTAAAATCACTGGTGATTACTCCCATCTACCTCCTGCGAAGCGCCACGATAGTGTACGTGTGCCTTTGGCTTTCTGACACCGCCTGTTGATCCACCGCGGCAACGCGGCCATCTACCCTTTTTCGCAGCCTAAGCCGACCGGTTCGCCGATTTGCCGGGCCGACTCTTCACAAACTTCCAGCGCGTCGGACCAGAGACAGCATTGCAATTTTCGAGGCATCACTCGCTCCGGAGATGTAGCCTCAATCGTCGATCGCTGGCCCGTCGCCGAGATGCGCGCGCAGCACCCTCGAACCCGCCGGAGAGAAGCTTTCTGGATGAGGTCGATCATCCCTTACGTCGAGCGAGTTCCGTGTTCTCATGCGGCTTAACCCTCACACTATATTGCCGCACCTCGACCAGCAAAGGCCGTGCCAGTGCCCTTGGCGCGCAGTTACTGCGTGATAGGCTTCGAAAAGCCCGACAGGCCCAAGACGCTCCGCTGTTTTGAACCCGACATGTTTTCTGACGGCTGTCAGATTTTGGACACACATCACTCATGCGTCAGTCGCTTAAGACAGAATGGCGTGCTGAGTTCTGCAAATTCGCTGAGAGCGGGCGGTCATGACAGGGTGGTGCTCAACGTCACCGATTCCCTGGAAGGAACGCCGCCATGATCAAGACGGAAAGTAAGACCGCCAGCGCTGCCGTCAAAGACATTCTGCTTTGAAACCCGGATAGATCGAACGAGGTGGGTGATGCAGGAGGTGCTCGAGGCCGAGATGGACGAGGCGCTGGGGCTTCGAAGAGCGAGCGCACGCCGGAGCTCTCGGCTATCACGCGCGCTACTACGGGCGGAGAACTAGCTGCGCACCTACGGCGGTTCGATAATCCCAAGTTTCAAAGCTTTTACAACAGCTACCGTTCTGCTGGTCGCATCCAACTTCCGCATTACATTTTTTAAATGGAAATCTATCGTATTTCGTGATCTGCCTAAAATAGTTCCTATTTCCCATGACGATTTTCCTTTCGACACCCAATCAATGCAATGTATTTCTCTCGGAGACAGGTTATGTACTCGTTCCGACGCAGTCGTAGTGTCGAACTTCGTAACCATCCGATGAAACCGCAGCGCGGCCATTTGCAGGTAGGTGATCGTTCTATTCTGCAATTCGCAGTCCGAGGATTGAGCAAAACTCACAAACCTAAAGCTGTCACCAGGGCCATGTAATGGGACGGTAACGCCTGACCTCAAGCCGAATGTTGCTGCTTCGTCCAAGACGCGGCGTCCATCTTCAGTTATGCTTTCATCGGTATACACCTCGCTCCATCGAAAGGGCCCCGCCTCCTTTCGACCTTTCTTGATGAGTGGGTCTATTTTGGCATAGCCCATTCTCGAGTAGCGCTCCTGCCATTCAGCAGGATAATTCCACATCACCACAGAACCCTCTCGGTTCGGCTT
Source organism: Mesorhizobium sp. M2A.F.Ca.ET.042.01.1.1 (assembly GCF_003997405.1). Taxonomy (NCBI): domain Bacteria; kingdom Pseudomonadati; phylum Pseudomonadota; class Alphaproteobacteria; order Hyphomicrobiales; family Phyllobacteriaceae; genus Mesorhizobium; species Mesorhizobium sp. M2A.F.Ca.ET.042.01.1.1. Next base: position 59,928 of record NZ_RZRX01000004.1, on the reverse strand, counting down.
GAAAACCCCCTGTTTTGATGCGAGCGGGCCATAGGCAATCCACGGGCAATCGAACTTCAGCGCAAACGCAGACATCCGTTCGAACAACTGTTCGGATTGAGCGATATCATCAGTCATCTCGAGGAATAGGTCTAACTCCACCTGCGGGAGTTCCATGATGCCTCCTTCATTGCGTTCTCATCGGTGCAAAGTTTGCTCCAGCCCAGCCTCGCAACATCCGAAGTCAACGGGACTCGAGCCGGAGTTCCTTTCGCCACCTGGAGTACCCTCAAGAGTCGTGCCAGCTTGCGAGCGAAGCTTCTTCTTCAGGTCGTCAATCGACTGGGGGAGGTACCCAGGAGGCGAACCGAACAGCACTGTGTCGGGGAGCGCACAATCCGACAGTCGAGCATTCGATTGACGGAATATGGGCAGGAACGTATTCGCGGCGCGCTTTTGAAATCAGCACCTAAGTCCCGGGCCTGAGAAAGCTGCATGGCAACTGTACTTATTTGATCGAGGCAACGTGATGCACTCACTCCGCTTATCGGATGGAGAAAGAACAAGTTCACAATTCAATCGATACGTCGACCTTCTTTTCCAATCTCCCGAGCTGGGCAGCCGTAGCAAAAGTATTCGACTGGATCGCGGCTGACTTTCTCCAGGCTCGGTAACCTGCTGAATTTGTCCTTCGGATGTTCCCGCTCAGTTGGCACGACTTTTGAACATCACCGTCGTGAGGCGGCAGGAGCTGCCCGCCAAAATTGATGCTGTTATGGGGGAGGTCGAAAATTCTAGTTTTGTCTTTTAACGTCTTTGGGACCGAGCGTGTTGATGCGCCCGCTTGGAAACTATGAAACGTTTCCCCGTCCATGGACGCGGCGCCACTGGTCGCCACGTACTCGCCTTCACTGTCCGCCACTGGAGCCGGCAGCCGGTGCGGCTCGCGATCATCACGGCTGCGATGCTTGCCTCCACGCTGGCTGACGTGCTGATGCCGGTCTATTCAGGTCGTCTCATCGATGCTGTTGCAGGCGGCGCTGCTGTGGCAGCACCAGCCTGGCATTCGGCCCTTGCAGCCTTCTCTGTACCGATTGCGCTTGCGCTCGTTGCCATCGCCATGCGCCACATCGCCGTCATTGGCCTGAACGATCTTTTGCTGAAGATGATGTCCGATGTCGCGAACGAAGCGTTCTATCATGTCCAGCGCTTTTCGACAGACTGGCATGCGAACAGCTTCGCCGGCTCGACAGTGCGCAAGATAACGCGCGGCATGTGGGCGCTCGACCCTCTAAACAGCACAATATTGGTCGCGCTGTTCCCGTCCTTTATCATCTTGGTAGGTTCGACGGCGCTGCTCGGCTGGCACTGGCCGGTCATGGGCGTGATCTTTGCTTGCGGCTCTCTGATCTATCTAGCGTTTTCGATTTCGCTGTCGCTCAGCTATGTCGCGCCGGCGGCGAGCCTTGCCAACCAATGGGACACAAAGCTCGGCGGCGCGCTTGCGGACGCGGTCAGTTGCAACGCTGTGGTCAAAGGCTTCGGCGCCGAGGTTCGCGAAGACCAGCGGCTTGAAAATATCATGACCAAATGGCGGCACCGCGCGCGCCGGAGTTGGGTGCGCGGAACGATCGTCGACTCAACCCAAGGCGTCACTTTGGTTGCGCTCAGGGTGGCGGTGGTCGGATATGCCCTGCTTCTGTGGTCGCATGGACAGGCAACGCCGGGCGAGATAGCCTATGTTCTCACGTCCTTCATCGTCCTGAAGGGCTATCTGCGTGATGCCGGCATGCATGTCCGCACCGTGCAACGCTCGGTTAATGATATGGAAGAACTGGTGGCCATCCACAATCAGCAGCTGGATGTTGCGGATCGTCCAGAGGCCAAGCCGATCCGGATCACGACGGGCCGCATCGATTTCGAGAACGTCCACTTCCGTTACGCCAACCATCCCCTGCCGATCTATAGCCAATGTTCGCTGTCGATTGAGGCTGGCGAAAGGGTTGGGTTGGTTGGACCTTCCGGTTCCGGCAAGTCAACATTCGTGAAGCTCATCCAGAGACTCTACGACCTGAGCGGCGGCCGGATCCTGATAGACGGCCAGGACGTCTCCGAGGTGACCCAAGAGTCGCTCCGTTCGCAGATCGCGATCGTGCAGCAGGAGCCTATCCTGTTTCACAGGTCGCTTGCCGAGAACATCGCCTATGGCCGGCCTGGCGCGAGCCAGGCCGAAATCGAGCAAGCGGCACGGCTGGCCAGTGCGCATGACTTCATCGCGCCCCTGCCGAAGGGCTATGGGACATTGGTCGGCGAAAGAGGTTTGAAGCTCTCCGGCGGCGAGCGCCAGCGCGTGGCGATCGCGCGCGCCTTCCTGGCGAACGCGCCGATCCTTATTCTTGACGAGGCCACATCGAGCCTCGATTCGGAATCCGAGGTGCTCATTCAACAAGCGGTGGATCGGTTGATGGTGGGTCGAACCACACTCGTCATCGCACACCGGCTGTCGACGGTCCGCTCGCTCGATCGGCTGCTCGTCTTCGACCGTGGCCGCATCATGGAGGACGGCGATCATGCCGCGCTGATCGATCTCGATGGTGGCATTTACCGCCGCCTCTTCGAACGGCAGGCGTTGGAACTAGCGATGGGCCTGGCCTGAGCGCCAAGTATCAGGATCGAGTGCCCGACCGCGAGAGCGCCCATTCCCGGTACAAAATGTATCGCCGTCTCACGACATCCCAAATCTAGCCCGGTCGACGTATATTGGGAAGCACATGGAGGTGTCCGCTGAAACCGACTCCCATCCAAAAAAACATAAGGTACCGTCCATCATACTCCTGTTTCGCTTGCATTGCGCAGAACTTAAGCTCGTTAATTTTCGCTTAGAAAATTCTAGAACTATACTGCAAGAGATCCTCCGAAATCCTAGACCTCTTTCATACCGGGCACAACGCAAACGTTTCGCTCAGGTTGCAACCTAAGCTGTCAAACACCTTTTAAGAGAGCGGTGTCCAATGAAGTCCGGCTTGGCAAACCTGCGCAGGTTCTACTGTGGCAGACTGAGCTTCGCCATTCGGCCTCCATCGATCGTCCACACCTGACCGGTGATAAACGAGGATTCTGGCGAAGCCAGCCAGACTACGAGGTTCGCGACCTCCTCCGGCTTCCCCGTTCGCCCAATTGGATGGATATTACCGATCTGCTGGCGAAAGCGCTTGGGGTCCGGCATGCTCTCGATGAAATCCAAGTTCAGGTCGGTGTCGATCCAGCCAGGCGCGACAGCGTTGCAGCGCACACCTTCGGCGCCGTGGTCGATCGCAACCGCGCGGGTGAGACCGTGGAGACCAGCCTTGGAGGCGCAATAGGCCGCGTGTTTCGGGTTGGATCCCAGCCCCTCGATCGATCCGACATTCACGATCGCGCCGCCAGTGGACCGCAGGTGAGGCATCGCCGCCTTTATCAGCACGAATGGGGTGGTCAGATTTATGGCGATCGTCCTCTCCCAATCTGCTAGGCTCATATCTTCGACGAGCGCCTCCTGCATGACCCCGGCGTTGTTTACCAGGACATCGAGCCGTCCCGCCCGTTCGACAACCGCTTTGATAGCATGAGCCGCCTTGGTCGGAGCTGTGAAGTCGACCGAAATGGCCTCGAATTCCCGGTCCTCACCACGTTGAGCGGTGAACACGCGAGCGCCCTCGTCCCTTAGACGTCGCGCAGTCGCAAGACCGATGCCGCTACGCCCGCCCGTCACGAGAGCCACCTTACCTGCAAACCTTTTATCCAACTGCCTTTCCACCCTTCACTTCGACGAGCGACATGCATAGGCAGCGGGACATCGCGTGAGGCACGATGGTCTGGGCGATGCCACCGCCTCTGCGATCTGCCGAGCGGACTAGCTTGCCAAGCTCTGCCCCTATCCGCAGGATCGACGGGGAAGCGGTGAAGACGCTTCCCCGGTTCTGCTACCTCAAACCCAGATGCCATCCCGCTGATCGAGACCCGCGGCTTCCTTCCCCCCGCCGAAGTTCCCCCCGACGACTGGCTTCTGCAGCGGCGGAAGCGGAGTATTACATACTCAGGATCCGGCAAGCCGAGCCTTGCTTGTGTCATTCTAATCGTAAGCACCAGCAACTGCCCTGAGAATGCACAAAAGGTTTCGCTAGGGTTAAAACCAGTTTATGCCTCGCGCAGTCGTGCGCAAGCTGTTCGGACCTGCGACATCGCCTTATTTCGGAACCAGCTGGCGGTTTGGTGAGTACCGGCACACGGGCTCCTTGTCCGGGTGCAGCAGAACTCGTAGGCCTCCGTTGCCTTGCGCCAAGCTCCTGGAGTAATGCGGGCATGGCTGTTCTAAAACATCCCAGGACGTACCCCCGGGCCTCGTAGGCGTATGCGCGGTCTGCAATCAGGTCGATCGTTCGACGACCTTCGAACGATCGCAGCCCGTACGTCTCTATTTCGCGATAAGCCTCTGCTTGACAGCGCCTTGGCGGCAACCTCAGCTTTGAACGCGCTCTGTTGGGGTATGAATGCGGCCCACCGAGAGCGCTGGCTGGCGCTTGCCGAGTAAACTCTGCCATGCAGAATCTCAGTCTCCTGCGACTGGCAGCCAACCAGCTGGGCCGGTATTGATTCGGGCCTGGCCGAGCTCGACGCGGGTGAGATCGTTGAGCGGGCGATCTTGGCCGTGGAGCTGACGCTCGAGGAATTGCCGAACCCGCGCAAGACGACCTGGAGAGCGAGTATGCCAGGCTGGAAGTTAACAGGCTGCCCAGCAATTGAGGGGGACCCGACGGGTGCAACACCTGTTTTTTCTTCCAGGGGGAACTCGGCCCTGCTATGGCCGATCCTACCGCACGTCGCTGATCAGCGACCGGACTTTCGAGAAGCGGCAGTGCGCCTTTCGTCCGGTCAGCCTTTCTCCTGACGCAAACACATGCGGATCGCCGCGGACGGGGAAAGTCGTCCCGCGTCCCGTCCTGCGGCCTGCGCTTTGCTGACGCTCCTACGGCTGTCCCGTTCACCGCCCGAGGCAGGGGCGAATTTCCTCCGTCCTACGCACGACAACCGTCCGCTGTTGCGGACGCGCGCGGGACTGCCGGTTTCCCTGTTGGAGGGCCGACAGTCGCTGGCTCGGAGGTTAACCGGAAACGGGTGCGTCGAGGACCAGCGATCCTGTGCGCCATCCGCTGATCGTATGGCTCCCTGGCGGTTCTTCTTCGCTGCGCTAGCGCTTCAGCAGCTTCAACAATGATGCACGTCGGCTTCATCATCTTCAGCGGCTGGCGCTTGAACCCGGCAACACCACACGGTGGACACAAGCGCCGCTCCGCCAGGTAGCAAGGGAAATCGAACCTATGTAACCGACCACTCAATTAAGCCGACGGCCCGCTGAAGTATCGCCTCCGTCCGAGCGATGTCAGGCGAGCTGGCGGTCACATATCCGATTAAGTCTCGGTGATCGCCTCTCCTTTTGATCGTGGTGTTTGGTTCAAGGTAAAGCTTCACTTTGGCGACGCCAGGTACAGCAGCCGCCCGGCTGACGCCATCGATCCAATCGAGAACGCCGTCCCGTTCAGGAACTAGGAATTGCGCAGCAGCAGTTTCTGAACGGGTTCCGCGCAAATCGCCCTCATCGCCGATCACGAGTTTAATGTGCTCTCGGATAAGATTGATACCGCAAGCTAGCTCAACTAGCTCAACACCGGGCGAGCCCGACATACGCGGATTTACTTCAATGACGACCGGCCCATGTGCCGTCCACCTGAGTTCAACGTTGGTCGGACCCCAGTGAAGGTCGAGAGCCTGTAAACACCTCAGTGAAACATCGGCGATGCGCTCATCCTCTTCATTGGTAAGCAAGGCCGGATAGGCGCATCTATTATATACGAAATGCGGCGAGGGACCGAATTCGAGAGAGGCGATTCCAATGACGTCATCTCCCATCATCTCCACCCAATAATGAAAGCCTTTCACAAATTGTTCCACTAATATTCTTGCTGGGGACTGCCATGTACTCCACCTGCTTGATAGATAAGCAGTATGCTGGATTAGCTCCTCGCTACTGCCGCACAATCGGACCCCCTCGCTGCCGCCGGTGTCCGTGGCTGGTTTTACAATTACAGGAAAGCCGATTTTAGCGGCAGAGCTTACAACCTCGCTCGCATTCGTTGCCAACGCGTAGGCAGGAATTGGAATGTCGGCTTGCCCAAGCAGCTGACGTTGAGTGAATTTATCGCAGCATCGTTCAACCGATTCGGCGTTCGGACCTGGCAGATTGAAATGTCGACAGAGCATGCCGACTGTCGCATATGCAGCTTCCTCCGAGCTCGTAATCCCAGCAATATCATAGGTCGCATGCAGCCGAACACACTCGCAAATCAGCGCATCGAGATTGGATGTGTCCACACAGATTACCTCACTGTCTTCTGCGGCATGATAGTAGTGCCTAAGTGGATCAGCCGCCAGGGTAATCGAGTGCAGGCCAAGACTTCGGGCCGCTTGGACATATAGAGGACCATTGTTCCTTGTACCCTCGATCAGGATAAGCGCTCTTCTTTTCATGTTTGTCGACTCCGAATAGCTTGTCTGGTTTTTTTCCGCGCGTGAGTTCGTCCAACATACCACTGCTCGTGGTTTGCGATTGGTAAATTCTTGTGAAGTAGTTGTATTTATCTGTTGCAGGATGTGACGTCATGACCACCAAAAAGAGTGTCTTGGTTGCCGCAATATAGGCCTATTCTTCTCGCGCAAGTCGGCTGGGGAATGAGAGGCGCGATGATGGGATCCGTTACCGCCGCACCGATCCTGGTGAAGGACCAGAGATCCCATGGCAACGGGTGATGACCGGTGTCTACATCACTCAGCTGGCTGGGGAGCGTCTGGGAGAAGGTACGATGCACGAGCTTCTGCTCGTCGCGCGAACTGTCATTCAAACGAGCTTGGTGAACGGCCTTACACCTAACCTACAGCGGCCTCAAGAACGCACCGCCAAACTGCTGGATAGCTTCATCGATTCGGTTGACGTTCACCGTGCTTTTGACTACGAAACTATGGATCAAGTAGTGCGACGCACAGAAACTTCGATGGGTAGATCATCTTGCTTTGTCACCCCAGGCAGCAGGATGGCCCACCAGAATTAACCAATAGAAAATCTCACCAGCAAGTGTAGCCACCATCCACCAACAATACCGTTCCCGTGATATAGGTTGACGCGTCGCTAGCAAGAAATTGGACGGCAGATGCAATCTCATGAGGTTGGCCGAAGCGGCCCATTGGCGTCCGATCAGACCATGCCCTGACCACTTCTACAGGATACTGGTCGGTCATCTCTGACTGTACGAATCCAGGCGCCACTGCGTTCACCCGAACCCCAGATCTTGCCCATTCGCAAGCAAGGGTTTTGGTTACCATAGTTACCCCCGCCTTGCTCGCATTGTAAGCCGTGACTACGGATTCCTGTCGGGTGACAACATCTCCACATATCGAACTGATATTTACAATCACGCCGGAACCGCGCTCCGCCATGAGAGAGCCGAAGGTGCGACTGCAGTAGAACAGGCCGTCCAAGTTGACTGAAAGGACAGCTCGCCAATCCTCGTCGGTGGTATATTTCGTCGGCGCCGCGCGGGACACCCCGGCATTGTTAATAAGGATGTCAGGGCAAACGGCGATGCCATCGGCGAGATCGCGTACCGCCTGCGAGTCCCTAACATCGAGCTGATAGACTTTAGGCTTGACTGGAAACTGATCTGCCGCCGCGGCCACGCGAACCCGATCCCTTCCAGTGAGAATTATATCGGCGCCAGCTTCTTGTAATGTAAGCGCGACTTGCAATCCGATGCCGCGTGCTCCGCCGGTCACCAAAGCGGTCTTCCCACTCAGACCGAATCTGCCATCGATGAATGATTTACTCACGTATAAGCCCTATCCCTTCTGGAATGTTTCCCGCCTATCGTCTGATGGCCTGCCTTCTTTTTCTAAGCGCGTCTTATCACCTCCTACTGCGACGATAACGGCAGTTGCTGTGTTACTTCCATTCATGCGTTTTTTGGGAACTCAGAGTAACTGTCGTATGGCGCCAACAATGCTGTCCCGTGTTGGAAAAAAGTCCTTCTCAAGAGCCGGACTGAATGGGACATGAATATCTGGAGCACTCAGCCGCAAGATAGGTCGCTTCAAAAGATCGAAGGACTCTTCCGCCATCACCGCTGCGATTTCACTTCCGACGTTGCAGATACGGTGTCCGTTCTCGACAATAATCAGCCGTCCGGTCTTCTCGATTGACATCTTGATTGCCTCATAATCGAGCGGCTTCAATGTACGTGGATCGATCACTTCGACCGAAATGCCTTCCTCGATGAGGTAGTTGGCAGCTTCCATGGTCGGCCTGATAGCACCGGCGATGGCAACGACGGTAACGTGCTCCCCCTCGCGCTTCACGTCCGCTTTGCCAATTGGGATTAAATGGTCCGGATCCGTGGGGACGTCGCCTTTGAGAGGCCAGAGGCGGGTGTCCTCGAAGACGAGCACAGGATCGCCGTCGCGAATGGCGGATTTCATGAGGCCTTTGATATCGGCAGCGCTGGTCGGGCTGATAATCTTAAGGCCCGGCACGTTCATAAAAAGCGGGTAAGGCCGGTCGGCATGCTGTGCCGCTTCGGAGCCCGTCGAGAACATACAGCAGCGAAAGACGATTGGGATGTCTATCTGGCCCCCAGTCATATACCGCAATTTTGAGGCCTGGTTTACAATCTGGTCACAAGCGAGATAGATGAAACTGGCAGTTGAAATGTCTACAATCGGTCGCAAACCATTGATGGCAGCCCCGATGCCAAGTCCCGTAAAACTGCCTTCTGAAATTGGCATGTTCCAAACCCGGTTCTTGCCGAAGCATTCGATAAGCTTGCCGCCGCCATGAACTGAGACGTCCTCTCCCAACAATACAACGCGCTCATCCCGATGCATTTCCTCTAGCTGGGCCTGCACGATTGCCTCAAAATAGGTCATCTGAATATGGGGACCGGGCGTGGCTGCGTCTCTGTGGGTATCGTCTTTCACATCCATTAATCCCTCCAGCCCACCCTTAGCGGGCAATGGTCGACACGAACATATAGTCGGGCAACGTTTCGGGCCGGGGCATGGGGCTAGCCAAAGCAAACTGTACGGCCTGTGTGACGGCTTGGGCCACTTCATGCTCGATGGTTGCTAGAGTCTCTTCATTTACACCCTCTTCGAGCAGCACAGTGCGATATAGCAAAATTGGGTCCCGGTCGCGTTTGTGTGCCTCGACTTCTGCGACCTGTCGATAAGGCTCCCCAGAAACGGCCAAGCCTATATTGTGTTCATCGAACCGATAAGTGTTGGCCACTATGAGAGTGGGTCCCTGCCCCGCGCGTGCTCGCGTGACCGCATATGCCGCAGATTGATAGACGGCACTGACGTCCTGTCCGTCTACTATTTCTCCTGGAATTCCGTAACCTGCCGCTCGTAGGGCAATGTCCGGCTGTCCGTGGCTTGTTGCTACGGAGGTGGTCATTGCATAGCCATTGTTCTCGCAAAGATAAATGACGGGAAGCCTCCACAACGAGGCCATGTTGAGGCTCTCGTGAAAAGTGCCCTGGTTCACTGCTCCGTCGCCGAAAAAGCAAAGGGTAACCTGATCGACGCCGCGCACCTTGGCGCTAAATGCGCATCCTGTGGCAAGAGGAATGCCCCCTCCGACGATTCCCGATTCACTGATAATCCCCACTGAACTGTCCGCAAAATGCATCGAACCGCCACGCCCCTTACAAACGCCGCCCTCCTTACCCATCAGTTCTGCCATAAGCGCCTGCAAATGCGCGCCCTTCGCAATCGGATGGCCATGCGAACGGTGTGTTCCGGTCATGGCGTCATCGTCCCGGAGGGCGAGGCTTGCTCCGACGATAGCGCCTTCCTGACCCACGGTCGTGTGAAACCAACCAGGGATCTGACCACCGTTGAACAGGCGCCTACCTTCTTCTTCGAATCGGCGGATGCGAAGCATCCGTCGAAAAGCCTCTAGCCTACGATCGCCCTTCAACTGCATGACCCAACCCTGCCCGTCAGCAAGGGGCGATCGCCTGCATTCCAACAGCGCGCATCGGCTAAATCCTCGTGCTCGAGCTCCGAAGGTACGTGGCGGGTCTCTTCGGCATTCTCCTGGCGAGGCACGATCTCGGCAGGCACTTTCATCTGGTTCTCTGTCAGCATGGCCTTGTTCCTTCCGGCTCGCACAACCCTGTGCATGCGTCATGCCATTTGACCTGAAGGCTCGCATTACACTGTTCTTCATCGAAGAAAGGCGTCGTGAAAGAACTGCACAGACCTCCTTTGTTCGAAGTTCGCCAACAATGTCGGATCCTGAACTGGCCCCCATTTCGGCCGGACAGTCGGCCTAACGCGGGAGGCTTGGGGATATCCTCAAGCACAGGCTTATGGCTGACGACTGTCGACGGATTGAACTGATCACCGGGGAGGTACGGCGCCGACACTGGACGACGACCGAACAGAAGCTGCAGATTATCGAGGAGAGTTTCCTTCCGGGTGAGACCGTGTCCTCTGTCGCCGCACGATGAGGCGTGGCGCCAAATCTCTTGTATCGTTGGCGCCGTTTATTGAAGGAAGGCGGAACGGCTGCGGTGGGATCGGACGAATCTGTGGTCGGGAGTTCGGAAGTGCGGCGGCTTGAAGAGCGCCTTCGCGACCTCGAGCGGCTTCTCGGCCGCAAGACCATGGAAGTGGAGATCCTCAAAGACGCGCTGGCCAGGTCGGAGTCAAAAAACCGAACTTGCGGCTCTTGTCGCAGCCGAGGGACGGTTCCCGATGAAGGCCGTTGCCGAGACCCTCGGGGCGGCGCGTTCCCATCTCCATGAGTTGCATCGCCTGGTGAAGCCGCGCGGGCCTTATCGCAACCCCGATGACGATGGGCTCTTGGAGCTGGTCGCCGCCTGATCGACGAACGCCCGACCTATGGCGATCGTCGCATCACAGCCCTGACGAACAGGGAACGCGAAAGACGGCGAACCGGCCGTCAATCACAAGCGCGTCTTCCGTGTCATGCGCCAGCGAAACAGGCGCGACAGCACGCGCACGAGTAAAAAGAGCCCGGCCTGCACGAGATCCAGCGTGTGCCGTCGGGCGAGACACCACCACCCGGTACGATACAATCAGGCGGGATGGTAGATGAGAGCTATGCAGCGCCGCGATGAGGCCGATCTCAGCTCCCAAATGCCTGAGATTGGCTTCGCGCGCAGGCGTTTCGGCCGCGTATAAGGTGCCGCCTTGTGAAAGGGATCGCAGCAACCTCAGCCGGCAGCATGAACACTGCGTGATAGAGCACCGGCAGCAGTTCATTCTGGCGTGCGGCAAGCCAGTCCCGGCAGGCCTGACCCTGGCATTTGGGACTGTGCCGGCTGCGACAGGAATTGTAGGCCACGCGGATCGACCGCAGGAGCGGCAGCCGTAGACTGGCCGCCCAGTTCGGCGGTCCGGCAGAGCTCGATCGCGCTCATCACACGCCGCTCGATGCGAGCCTAGATAGCCGTCATGAACCTGTCTATATACTTCGCCATGGCGGCGGAAGATATCCGCCACCTTCAGTCTCGCCGACATGGCGGTACCACTCACCCTGGCGGCACCTCGATGTTCAGCCGGGCTTGTCGTGCGTCGGATGAGGCTGTTCGAGACCTTAGCGTAGCGCGCCGCCGGACAGATTGTTGTGGCCGAGTAGAACCTGGATGGTGCGGATGTCGGTGCGTTCTGAAGATGCGTGGCGAAGCTGTGCCTGAGCGTGTGGACCGTCACCCGCTTAGGCGGCCGCACGCGCCGAACGACAAGCCCAAATAACACCCGCGCGCGGGAAACAGCCAGTCCCGCGGCTTCGCCAAGCCGCCAGTAGACTCGCAGATGCGCAGAAGCTGCGCCGACAGCATCACGGTGCGGTCCTTGTCGCCCTTGCCGTGCTCAACACGGATCACCCCGCGACCGCTGTCGATGTCGCCGACCTTCAGCCCGACAGTCTCCAAGCACTGAGACCTGCTCTTAGGCCGTCGTCAGGGCCGTACGGCACTTCAGGCTCGGCACCGCCTCTAGGAAGGCCACGACTTCGTCGGCGCTCAATACCACCGGCAGCGTGCGTAGCGAGCGAGCATAGACGATCCGCTCCGGACTCTCGGCATGGCCCAGCGTCACGCCGTAGAGGAACCGCAGCGCGCACACCGTCTGGTTCAGCGCAGCCACGAGATTCCGGTCGACATCAAATGAACTTGGAAGGCGCGCACGTCCTCCAGACCGAGCCGGTCCGGCGAACGGCCAAGTAGCGCGAAAACTTCGCCGCGGCATGCACGTGGGGATCGCTGCGTGGCCGGCGGCAGATTACGGATCGTCATATCCTCGATCATGCGCCGGGGAACTGGGGTCAACTTGGCCATTTCTGTAGCTCCTGTTCTCAGATTGCGCTTCAACAGCCGCGATCCTTCAAAACAGAAGCGTTCCTGCAAACCGATCCGCCAAATGCCGCGTTAGCGGCTTCGTTCAATCCTCAAAATGCCCACATCGCCAAAAATCTGCCAAAGTAGCACTAGGCTGCGTCGCGACGGATCGCCTCTGGTGGACTCCGACAGGCAAGTCAGAGAAAGCTCGAAAAATCAACACTGGGGCGTTTCCGTCGGACGCTCAGCTTAGCTACATCCGTGGCAGACTTATTGGACTTGCTCAGCGCGGCGGCAGCACGATCGAAGAACTCTGGAGGAAGGCCCTCTCCGGGTTAGTAGAGTCAAAAAGATTTGTCCCCTGTGACGCAAATGCGAAAAGCAAGCCGACCAGGGGAGTCGTGATCAGTAGGGCGGAAATCGCACAGCATTTCTCTTCCAACAAACGCCCAGCCTCGGCATGTATATCTAGGGAATAGTGCATATTTATCCTCCGAGATAGCGTTCCGTCACGACAGGAGGGACTTCTCATAGTATCGCGCTGCCTCAGGTTTCTTGTCAAGCAGGTCCCGGCTGTGACGTAAGCAGATGAATTGACCGCCCCATGGAGCACCGAACACGCCGAACGATGACGACCGATCCGCGCTCCATACACCGAAGCTCCACATTGTTGTGTCCCCAGCCAAGATCGAGAGCATGCAAACCACTCAGCGAAATGTCTGCTACACGAAAATCGTCGTCACGAAGCGCCAACCCAGTGTGACCTGACACTGACCGGCTATTGCCTGCAATTCGACCAATATCCTTGGCGGAATGGCCACATGCGCCACCCCCAACAGAGACCGTGTGTTCGGAGGCTAACAGCGGACTTGCTGCAAATCTGACGCCACAGCTGCCACTGCCCGACTGCTGGTCAGAGTATCGACAGCACTCGCGGGTCAGGGCGTCGACCATGGACTTGGATGCCTCCACCCCCCTTTCTACGAATGTAGGCGGGCGAGTTGGACCAACGAAAAGCCAACTTCCGCAAAAGTGCTGAGCCAGATGCGCAACAAACAGCTTTTCCGCGGATCTCTCAAGAATTGGACAATTTGAAGAGACTCGGCCGAAATCCCTAGGCCACCAAAGCCTCATCAAACGGGCATCTCGTGAGATTTTCAACTCCGCTCTCGGTCACGAGCACCTGCTCTTCCAGTTTTACGCCTTCCCGCCCACCGACGGCACCGATATAAGCCTCGACGCACAGGGTCATTCCGGGCTCGAGAACATAGTCGAATGCTCCCGGGATGAAGTCTTCAGGATAGAGAATCGCGGGATATTCGTCGCAAAGACCAATGCCATGCATCATGACGCCATATCGCTGCTTGACGAAATCCGCGGGAAGCTTGTGGCTGCGCTGAGTGAGTTCGGTGAAAGAGACGCCCGGCTTTAGCATAGCCATGTTTGCAGCTACGTGCTCGTAGGCTATGTCGTGCAGCCTTCGCTGTGCTTCGGTGGGTCGGCCGTCACCGCAGTGCCAAGTGCGGGAGAAGTCGGCACACATGCCGTACGGGCCCACCATATCGGTGTCGAAGGCGACGAGGTCTCCTGAGACAATGCGACGGGGGCCGGCCTCCTGCATCCAGGGGTTCGTGCGCGGGCCGGAAGTTAAAATGCGCGTTTCGATCCACTCGCCACCACGTGCGATGTTTTCGGCATGAAGAACCGACCAAAGTTCCGTTTCGGCTATGCCGGGCTGCAAACGTTCTCGCATTTTGGCAACGGCAATCTCGCAGGTCGCGAGAGAGCAGCGCATGGCGTTGATCTCGTCGATTCCCTTAATGGCCCTGGCGTGCTCCATGAGCTGCATGCCGTTGCAAACCTCGATGCCAACTGCATCTAGCGCACGAAGGCCGGGGATTTCGATCTTGTCGACGGCAAGACGACGGTTTTTGCCACCAGAGCGGCGCAACAGTTCGTCAATTTGTCCGGCAAAGTCCTTGGCGACTGCTTCTTCTTGGTCGCCGGCAACGAAATAGTAAAAGCCGGCCCCGCCATCCCGGGTTTCGTTGATGAGCGGCAGATAGGTTGACAGGTGGCTGCAACGATGGAAATCCCAGAGAACGACATAGCCGTCGGCCGATACGAACACAGCTCGTGACGGATTGTGCATGATCCATATGTGCATGTTCGAGGAATCTGAAGCGTATCGTATGTTCAGCGGGTCGAAGCAGAGCACGCCCGCATAGTCTCTTTGGCGGAGTTGCAGAACAATCCGATCAAGACGGGTCTTGCGCATACGATCTAGGTTGGGCGTGGTCAGGCCCAAGGCTGCCCACTCCGCAAAGGCGACGTCCGTCGGCCCAATTTCAACCCGATCGTTGTCATCCATGCTCCCATCCGGCTTAAGTGCTTTTGCCACTCGCGTGGGATCAATTTTGTGGTTCACAATCGAAAACGAGGACATGTTAAGGCCGCCCTAGTGGCTCACTCTTACGTGGATCTAAGACCGGATTTCTTGGATGCTAAAGGCGGAAAAAATATTGCTCGATATAAAGTCAATTCATCTGCATTCGTGCTCTGGGGTGCCTGCGACCACAACTGGAACCAGGTAGCCTTCCAGCGCGCCGCAATGGGCAATCTGTCGATCCCAGAGCTTTGCCGGGAGCCCTGTCGTGCTAGTGGTTTACGCCTGACATAAGAGTTCGGCTGAGGATTCCCTTTTGTGAGTGCGCATGCGAGTCTGGTACATGCGCACAGGAATATACCTCACCGTTTCTTCGATTGATCGTCAGCCTCTCTCTGATCAGCGCGCCCATCGCAGTGCGCTGCAGAAGCACGTTTGGCGCGCAGAGATCATTCTGTTGAGCAGCGACGGCGTGGGCACCCTCGAGATCATGCGGCAATCTGGTAAGTTCAAGACTTGCGTGTGGCGCGCCAGTGCAAGCTCTGCAACGATCCGCAGTTCGTCGACAAACTGCGCAACGTCGTCGGCCATGCCACTAGTTGATCCACCGGCTCACGCTATCCTGTTGTCGGTCGACGAGAAGAGCCCAGATCCAGGCGCTCGACCGCACCCAGCCCGGCCTGCCCATGAAGGGTAGGCTCGGCACCACGACCACGACTACAAGTGCAACGGCACGACCACCCTGTTTGCCGCCCTTACCGTGCTCGATGGCACCGTTATCGGCAGGAACATGCAGCGCCATCGTCACCAGGAATTCATCCGCCTCACTCAACGCTGTCGATGCCGAGGTGGCGGCCAGCAGGGCCATCCACGTCGTTCTTGACAACTACGCCGCTCACAAGCACCCCAAGGCGCGTGCCTGCTCGGCCGCCATCAGCGCCTCACCTTCCGCTTCCACCTTAAGCGTCACGAGCACCGCACGGCTGTCCTTGGTTGACAGAGGCAGGGTCAGATGCGGGCCGCTTTGACTCGCTGCGGCATGGTACGAGCGGATGGCGACGACCGCCTTTGCAACGGCGGCGACGCCCGCGCCGTCGAGACGGGAGTTCACCCCCTTTGTGTCCCGGATTAGGACGGCGTCATCTGGGTCTACGGCGCCAATGATGACGACGGGATCTTCACCGATGAAGGCTTCGAGGAGGTCAAACTCCTCCTCGAAGAACATCATCGCGTCTCCCCATCGAAAGCTTGACCCCAGCACTCCGGTGCTCAGGTTCTCTGGCCACCAGATACGCACGTCTGCGGTCTTCACCGGATGCGTACCACGCAGGCTCAAGTTGGCGTTTGGAATTGGCAACGCTTCCGGAGCGAAACGTTATGACGAACTGAACGTCAAGGGACTCTCCATCGCTGACCTAATGAGCGTGGAAAGCTCTACGAGGAGATGCTGGACCTCATGGAAGAATCCGGGGAATTTCCGATTCCTGACCCACGGGGCCACTCCCGTCGTGTATCGCACAACGAAGGTGCAGGCGGCAATGCGCCCAGATGGAACCCCACTATATCTCGATTGCAAGCCAGTTTCGGGCTGAGCGACATCTGTGGCTTTCGTCCCAACAAGAAGCGTTCCAGGACCGCTATTCTAAGCCAGAACGATTCGGCGCTCGCGAAATACGTGTAGAGGAGCGCCGCCACTTCATAGGCGCTTACTACATAGCGGACACGGACACCGGTTGCCCGAGGTTATCGGTCCCTGGATGCCAGATTCAATCATTGAATTTGATGCGCAGCATGATGTTGATGCCCCATTCGTTATTAGCGCGCCGGCGGGAACAGTGGGCGCCTCCGCCTTACCCCCATAAGCCGTACCCTCATAGGGCGCGCGAACCGGGCACTGCTTGTGCGGCACAGCTGAACCATGGACGCCTGCCGAGGGTGCCCACCAACCGCAGTTCCCCAGTTGCGAAGCCCTCGAGGCCACCCCGTTTTTATGTTACGCCGTCGCAATCGCCGGGTTCGGCTGTTCGGCCGGAACACCCCAATTGCTCGCCATGGAATGCCAATGCATTACGCCAGACCCGCGGTCTGTTGCGCTGATGAAAGGCTTCGCGCCTGACAAATTGCCTAAGCCCAGCCAAGATTTTAAACAAATCGGCCCCCAGTTTCCGCGAGGGATGAACGTTCAGCAGGTCAACGATTTGGAGCTTAACGGGAAATGGCATCTAAAGCTGTGCTCCGGGTCCTGCAGGCTCACTGAGGATGGGGGAGCGACGCGGCCACAGATGCGATCTTGAGCGTAACGACACCGGGTGTGGAACTCGCAGCCGGATGGCCGGTACATCACGCTTGGCACTTCGCCCTTGAGCTCAATCCTGTTGAGCACTGCGTCTGGGTCCGGTTCGGGATTGGCCGCAAGCAGCGCTTCGGTATAGGGATGGCTTGGCTGATGGAAAATACTCTGCGTCGTGCCGACTTCAATGAAGCGGCCGAGATACATGATTGCCATGCGGTCAGTTATGTGGCGCACTACATTGAGGTTGTGCGTGATTATCAGGATCGCGATGCCTAGTTCGTCCTGCAGGCGAGTGAGAAGATTTAGCACCTCGCCTTGCACCGAGACATCCAAGCCCGCGGTCGGCTCATCGGCGATGATCAAGTCCGGATTGAGCGCTAGGGCGCGCGCCACGCTGACGCGCCTGGCTTGACCACCGGAGAGTTGATGAGGATAGCGGCCAACAAAATCGGCCGGCAAGCCCACCATCCGCAGGAGGCGCGTCGCTTCAGCTCCTAAATCGCGATCCTTCAGCCCATGGATGCGGAAAGGCTCGGTCAAGATCGATCGCACCGTCAGCCTGGGCGAAAGTGAACCGATCGGATCCTGAAACGTCATCGCCATGCGTCGCAAGTAGGGCTTGCGTTCTACCGCACTGAGGTCCGTGAGTTCCTGCCCATCGAAGCTGATGCTGCCGCTCACCGCCCGCTGCAGGCCAATCATCGTGCGAGCGACGGTGGATTTTCCGGAGCCGCTCTCGCCGACAAGGGCCAGCGTCTCACCCTTGTGAATTTCAAAAGAAACACTGCATACCGCGTCGATGAAAGGCGCATTTGTCCCGGTCGCGAGCGCTTTAAGCGGCCCCATCGTGCGGAAGCGGACGCAGAGGTCCCGAACACTGACAAGGGCACTCATGCCGAAACTAGTCGATTTTCTTCGAGCAGATGGCATCGTGCCGTCTGCCCTGGGCTGATCGGGCGATCGACTGGCTGTTCCTCGAGACAGCGATCATATGCCTGCGGGCATCGCGCGCTGAAGATGCACCCCTTCTTCAAGCCCAGGAGGCTGGGCACCTCGCCGGAAATGGTCGGCAATGTGCGTGTGGTTCGTTTAAGCCGCCCCGGGTCGCACTCAAGCAGGGCGCGGGTGTAGGGATGAGCGGGATTGCGGAATATGCTGCGCACATCGCCTTGTTCGACCACTTCGCCGGCATACATGACGACGACCCGGTCGCACAACTCAGCCACAGCTCCAAGATGATGGGATACGAAGAGGACGGAGCAACCGATCTCCCTTTGGAGATTTTTGAGCAGATGGATGATCTGGACTTCAAGTGTCGCATCGAGCGCAGTCGTCGGCTCGTCGGCGATGAGGAGCACGGGTTTTACAAGCAGCGCCATGGCTATACATATCCGCTGACGCATGCCGCCGGAAAAGTGGTGCGGATAGGCCCCGATCCGGTTTTGCGGATCCGGAATTCCGACCCGGTGTAGCATGTCGATGGCACGAGCACGCTTTTCACTCCGGCTTTTTTGCTGGTGGTGCTGGATGTCGATCATCTGGTTCTCAACGGTGCGCACAGGATTAAGCGCAGTCATTGGATCTTGAAAAACCATGGAAAGTCGATCGCCAAGCAGGCTACGCTGCGACTGAGCCGGCATCTTCAGCAGGTCTCGCCCTTCAAACAGGATCTCGCCACCTGTGACATCGGCATTTTCCGAAAGCAGACCCATCACCGTATACGCAAGCGTCGACTTTCCAGATCCGCTTTCGCCGACAACGCCGACCACCTCTGCGGCTGCGACATTAAGCGACACGTTTCGCAGTGCATGAATGCGCCCCTCTGGTGTCCCGAAATCAAGATGGAGGTGACGTATCTCCAGGAGGGGTGTGGTCGATTGCGATGACCGATCGTGTGGTATCATAGATCTTTCCGCAGCTTTGGATCGAACATGTCGCGTAGCGCCTCACCCAGGAATGTGAAGCCCAGCGTTGCGAGGACGATTGGAATACCACCGCCAACCACAAGCCACGGCGTCTGCTGGATGTAATTATAGCCGTCGTTGAGGATTGCTCCCCAATCGGGCGTGGGTGGACGTACGCCCAAACCAAGGAAGCTGAGACCGGCCTCCACCGCGATTACCGCGGGCACGTCCATGCTCACGAGGATGAGAAGCGGGCCGATAACATTAGGCAGTACGTGCACTGCCAGGATGCGCATCGTGCCAGCGCCCAGAGTGCGTTCTGCGGCGATGTATTCACTGTTGCGTAGCGCCTCTGTCTGGGTCCTCACGACCCGTGCATAAATGGGCATAGAGGTGATTGCGATAACAAAAATCATGCTGGCCAGGCTGGGTCCAAGTAAGCCGATAATCGCCAACGCGAAGATGATGCCCGGAAAGGAGCGGATCGTATCGAATAAAAGAAGGAGCAAATTGTCCAGCCACCTCGGTCCGAAGCCTGCGATCAGACCAAGCACGAGGCCGGCTGCCAGCGAACTGCCTAGCGAGGCGAAGGCGACAAGCAGCGGGACGCGGCCGCCCATCATGACGCGCGAGAATGTGTCGCGGCCCAGTTGATCGGTGCCCAGAAGAAAAAGTAGTGACGGGTCCGCCAAGCGCGGCCCCACCATGATGCGGGTCGGATCATGTGTAATGATGATCGGGGCGAAGATCGCGCTTGCGAAAACGATCGCGACCAGCGCGGCTCCAAGGACGCCAAGACGGTTCTTGCGCAGTTGCCGCACCGTCTTACGGAAGCTGCCGGGTGCTAGCTCTGGGCCAGTTTCGCCGCGGAGCGCTTCAAGGCTCGCCATGCTAAAGTTTCTCGCGGGTTCGAGGATCAAGAGAGGCAGCGATCAGATCGGACGCCGTCGTCGCCAAGACAGTAACAACAGTGGTGACTAGCACGGCCCCTATTACGACTGCATAGTTGCGCGTGTTGACCGCCTGTACAATCAAGGCACCGATACCTGGTCTTGCGAAAACGACCTCGATAAAGACAGCTGACGAAAGCAACCACGCTATGCCCACGCCGAGGATCGTCACTGTCGGCAGGATCGCAAGCGGCAGCGCGTAATGCAAAACAATGCGCCATTCGGAAATGCCGAAGGAACGGGCCATTCGCACATGGTTTTCACCCAGGATCTCCATCATGGATGCCCGTACCAGCCGGGAGATGTATCCAACCCAGCCGATCCCGACGGCGAAGGCTGGCAGAATGAGATGAACAAGGCCGTCCAAAAAACCCTGTCCGGCTCCGACTGCTGGTAACCAATGGAGCGTGACAGCGAAGATCAGGAGTGCGTAGACAGCCATGACGAACGAAGGAATCGCGATCGTGGCGACTGCCATGATCGCGACGATCTGGTCGATGACAGAATTACGCCTCATGGCCGAATAACAACCGAGCGGCACCGCAATCGCCACCGCCCACAAAATCGAGACGAAGATTAGTTCGATAGTATAAGGAAGTTGCTCGAATATTATGTCCGCAACCGGACGTTGGCTCAACACATCAAAACCAAGATTGCCTTGCAGCAGCCCTTCGAAGAAAATGACGATCTGCACGGCAAGCGGCTTATCCAGCCCCATCTCCCGATGAAGGTGCGCTATCATTTCAGGCGTGGCGCGGGGACCTAGCAGAGCAACGGCTGGGTCGCCAGGCACCGCATGGATCATCATGAACACAAGGGTCACCGCGATCACCGTAATGGCGACCGCGAGGAAAACGCGTTTCAGTAGATAGATCCACACAGTTCACGCTCAAGCTTAAGCCGGCTGGAAATCGATATATAATGGGGTTCCATCTGGGCGCATCGCCGCTTTCATTCGCGTCTTCCGATATAGGATTGGATTGGTCTCATTGGTCAGGAACCGAAATGCGCCAGAATCTTCCATCAAGTCCTGCATGTCCTCGTAAACCTTTGCCCGCTCGTTGGGATCGTTAATGGACAGTCCCTTAGCGTTTAGCTCGTCAAAGCGTTGGCTGCGGAAGCGTTGCCAGTTCCATATACCCACTTGATCTTGCACGAACCAAGTCACGTAGTCGTACGGATCCGGCAGTCCGGAGAAGGTCATAATAAAGAGCTGCACGTCCTTCCAGCTGTCTCCCTCAGACTCCACGCCGAGTGACCAGAATGTCCCGGGATCTCGGGCATTAACCACCAGAGAAATTCCGACTTGGGACAATTGTGCCTGCACCGTCTGAGCTATGGCTGAAGTCTGGCTGTCGTTTGTACAGTCGAGGCTCAATGTCAAACCATTTACCCCAGCCTTCTCGAGAAGCTCTTTGGCTTTTGAGAGATCACCTTCCGGCGGAACCAGAGTCTTTGCGCGATGCCCAACGATACCTGGAGGAATAATACCCGTGGCCGCAATTGACTGACCGTCATACGCGGTATCTAAAACCTGTGGTACATTGATCGCCCATTGGATCGCCCTGCGGACATTTATGTCCTTCAGTTTGGGATGATCCATGTTCATGCCGATCCATGTATAACGGGTCGATGCCCTTTCCGCGATCTCCGTGTTGGCGGGCGGATTGCTCTTGAACGCCGCGAGAGAGTCCAAACCGACTACGGTGAAATCGACGTCGCCCGCCTGATAAGCACGTTCCGCTGCCTTAGCGTCCGGAATAGGCAGGATACGGATTTCGTCGAAGCCCGGCTTGGGGCCTGACCAGTCCGGATTTCTCGTGAGAAGTGCGTACTGGTTGGGCTTCCAGTCAGCCAGCACGTAGGGACCTGAGAATGCTGGCGGCTTCACACCGAAATTACCGCCGTCCTTGGTGGCTTTCCTTACCGCAGCCTCAGAAACGATTTGGCCGACGGCATAAGGCAGCGGAACAAGCCAAACAGCCGCAAATGGCGCGTTGAACACGATAACACCACTGTAGTCGTCCTCCACCTCGACGTGATTTAACGAGCCCCATTGGGGCTTGATGGGTGAATTGAGCTTGATGACGCGCTCGAAAGAGAACTTAACATCCTTGGCCGTCAGCTCGCCGTAATCGCCACTAAATTTTATGCCTTTCTTGAGGCGAAATCGGATATGCGTGGGATCAACCTGCTCGATCTTGTCTGCAGCCTCTAACTCCCAGCCCCATTCGGTGCCGGGCTTATATCGCGTGAGCTTTGAATAGATACAGTTTGTTAGGTCTACTTCCGCCGCCTGCCCGAGGAAAGCGGGATCCAGCGTGACCAGGTCTCCACTGGAACGCACCTCGAGCACCTTGCCTTCGGCCGCCCAGATGACTTGAGACAAGGGCATGCCAGCAGAGATTATGCCACCGCTTAGCGCGGCTCCTGCCCTAAGAAAGGTGCGGCGGCTTACACTTTGCATCATGTCCTCCATGGCTGTTCCCCTTGCCGAGCGACTTGCCGAGGCGTCTTGCCGTGGCCGCGGCGCCCGCGTTCCTTGCTCGGGTGTGTTTCTCTTTGGAATATACTATGGGGCAGCCAAGCCGCAGGCGGAAAAGATACCGTCAGGCATAAATTCTGTTTATGTCATGAGCTCTCGGCCTAGTTGCCGACGCAGCACTCTTTCCTTCAGAAGTTGCGGAGATGGCGTGAACCTCACTGCTGGTTGGAACGCGTCAATACCTACTATCTCGTTGTAAAAAGCGACATTTGAACCCCGGCCGAGCGGGACCAGTACCGGTCAGTTTAAGTCCCGAGCGAACTCCTTGACGTCGTCTCGTTCAAGTAAAAGCTTGTCGCCTTCCTTCGCCACGATATGTGTCTCGATGCGCCATACGTCGCGCAGCGCGCGGACAGTGGCCGAGAGCGCAATATGCACGTTCCAGTTACCGCGGGCGTACGACTTTTCCCAGTTGGAGGTTCCGCGCGCCGAGCTCGGATCGTCGGGATGCATGGTAAGTGTGTCACTGTGCTTAGCCGAAATGACCATTCCGGTGTGCGGATGCACCACGGTCCCCGCGTCGCTCGCCATCCGGAAAGTTGTCTCGCCCGTGGCTTGGTTGGTGATTACCTCGCGACAGAAAGGTTTACCAGGCTTAATAGTCTCTGTTGCCATCGGCCGAGCACTCTCTGGCTTCAGAAACGGTACAAGTTTGGAGTCTACGGCATTCGCTTTGCGCACCGGCAAGATAAGCCTGCTGGCCGCACAATGTATTGATAGACTTGCCCTCTCTGGACTAGGAAAGACAATAGGCCAATGGCTGGTGGCGATGGCGAGCCTTATGCGTTGCCCTTTTTCAAAGCGTTGCCCGCAAGACCGCAGCTTCAGGCGTATTGCTTCAGCCTTACCGGGCGTCATTGGCTTCAAATCGAGGTCGTCGTGGCGATGGGTCAAATTCAGAATGCCATAGCTCACACGGGTGGCCGAGCCGTCCTTAAACACGAGCGAAAGCGTGGCCGATAGGATTGCCACTGCTTTGTCGGAAGAGAGGGTTACCTCAAGCTCGGGGAAGCCGAGAAGGTCTACCTCCTCCAGAAGAGGCTCGGTTTCGAATACCAAGGCGTTTCCGGCTTCCATGCGCTGGTCGATGGGCTGGTCCGGCACTGCGCCATACGCGCACCAAACACCGGATGATAGCCCCGAAGTGGACGGTGAACAGATCGTAAGAACAGCATCACTGCCATCTCCTTCGGCAAGAAGTCCCGGTGAGAGCGACAGCCGTCTTTCGACAATGCTCGCCGTCGGCCAGGAAGGCTCAGCGATCCAACGGCCTGGCCGCTCGTCGTAGATGGCGGCGGGGGGCAAAGGATCCTGAATCCACGCGCGCAACATCGGCTCGTCCTCAACGCCGGTGTGGATGGCTTTAAGATGCTGGTCCCACCAGCGCAAGCATTCCTGGAGAAAGCCGATGCGAGGCCCGGGCATGGCGATGTGAGGATACTTATGAGCCCAAGGGCCGATCAGGCCTTTGCGAGGTCCCGGCAGGTTCTCGAGCATGCGCAAGATGGCGTTGGGATAGGCGTCCGCCCAGCCACCCACCGCGTAGACAGGAATCTCGATGTTGGAATAGTCC
The DNA here is from genome assembly GCF_003997405.1 of Mesorhizobium sp. M2A.F.Ca.ET.042.01.1.1. Taxonomy (NCBI): domain Bacteria; kingdom Pseudomonadati; phylum Pseudomonadota; class Alphaproteobacteria; order Hyphomicrobiales; family Phyllobacteriaceae; genus Mesorhizobium; species Mesorhizobium sp. M2A.F.Ca.ET.042.01.1.1. The sequence continues at coordinate 35,846 of NZ_RZRX01000004.1, read as the reverse complement.
TCGCAGATAGAACCATGCTTGTAGAAATCGTCCCGACGCTGGTGCGCGAACCAGTCTTGCAGCCAGATCCCGTTGCCGTTGAGCCGCTCTTCCCAAATCTCACGCCAGCGTTCTCCCACAAGAGCTGGATCGGGCGGGGTCATGGCAATCGCCCAAGCCGCTGCCCCCCACATCAAATTTTCGCACATAAGCGCGCCGCCGAAATAGTGACATTCATCCCGGTATCGATCGTCGGTCGAACACAGCGAGATTATCGCCTTGAGGGCTGGCGGACGGCGGGCAGCAACCTGAAGGCTGTTGAACCCGCCCCAGGAGATGCCAATCATACCGACACTGCCTGAGCACCATAATTGCTTCGCCAACCATTCGATCACGGCAAGACAGTCGTCCTGCTCTTGTTTGAGATATTCGCCCCTGCAGACCCCTTCGCTATCACCCGAACCGCGCATGTCCACGCGCACACCTGCATAGCCATGCCCGGCGAAGTATGGATGGGTGAGTTGGTCGCGCTCCACAGTCCCATCCCTCTTTCGATAGGGCAGGTATTCGAGGATGGCGGGGACCGGGTCCGCCTCGGCGTCCTCCGGCAACCAGAGGCGGGCAGCGAGCTTTACCCCGTCCGGCATCGGGATCCAGACATTCTCGATCTCGCGCACTTTGCGGGGGAAGTCGGTAACAACGCGGATGTCATCCATGGTCCAATCCTCATATGCGTTCGCGCTTGCCGAACTGCCCTTGAGGTTCAGCAAGAAGGCGGCGGGTAACCTGCTGGAACAAAAGCGGTGGCAGGGATACCCGTGTTCGTCGAAGGGGGACCGGCGACCAAGTTGCGAGCGCCGTCCTCGTCCTCACCTCGAATAGACGACGAGGCTGAAGAGTCGCAGACTGAAAAGCTCGCGACTGGCATAAAGCCGATTCATATCAAACGTTGCGCTCGCTAGCCTTAGTCCCGAGTGACAGGTTTCGCGCAGACTTAGGTCAACTTGGCTCTCGCATGGAGCGCGTCAAGGCTCGGCCCAACACCCGAGCGGCGGGATGTCATGGTGGCGTGAGACCGGTCGCCTCACCGAGCCTAGTTTGCCATCAACTTCCCATCAGCCTATCTGGGGCACCTCTCAGCCTTTAGTGATAGCCCGACAAATCTCGCAATGGAGATCCGTATTCCGCGGTTGCGCAGGATCGTCACGCATCGTCCGGCTATACGACTTTATTTGACTCCGGCCAGCCAGCGGATGTTCTTCCCGCAACCGCGACCGGCCGGCGGATGCAGGCGGATCAGCGGCGGTTAATGCGCCAAATAGCAGGCCATGGCCCGTTTTCCCCAACGAGATCTCTCTCTAAAACCCGAACGTCCAAGTTATCCTTCACGCCACGATTTTAAGCTCTTAGGTGGCTCCGCACCCGACGCACCTGCACCAACATTCCACTCCCCCAAATCGATACGCTTATATTGATTCTGAAGTGACATCTTACTGACGCGGCAGTTAGTCACTTCCAATGAATTATCCGTCGCTCACATACATGTATAGCCGCCATCAACGGACAGGATGGCTCCCGTGCAATAGCTTGATGCAGGGCTGGCAAGAAACAGCACCGCGGATGCAACTTCATGGGACTCGCCCATTCTTCCCAGCGGAGTCTGCTCTAACCATCGATCATACTGAAATGAGCTTTCATTCCTCGGGGAAATTGTCATCTCTGTTGTAACATATCCTGGAGCTACCGCATTTACTCGCACATTATGCTTTGCCCAGGCACAGGCCAGCGACTTCGTCATCATGTGAATGGCGCCCTTACTGGTAATATAGGCGGTGTTGTTCTGTGGCTGCGTCACTATCATGCCGCACATGGATCCGATGTTCACGATGTTGCCCCAGCGACGGGCGATCATGTGCCGGCCAAAGGCCCTCGCACACCAAAATGCAGCATCCGAATTGACCCGCATCGTTGCCAGCCAGTCCGCGTCGGAAGTGTCGAGGGCCTCGGTTATCCGGGCTATACCGGCATTGTTAATAAGGACGTCGATCGGCTGTTCGGCATTCAGTTCGTCGGCGAGCGCCGTAACCGCATCCGGCTTTGCCACATCGATGCCGCGATGACTTGCCGCGATACCGCATGATGCGAGTTTGGCCGCAGCGGCAGCAGCGCTATTCGCGTCCAAGTCCGCGATGACAATTGACGCGCCCGCTTGGCCGAGAGCGTGAGCGATTTCAAGCCCGATACCGCGCCCCCCTCCGGTTACAATTGCACGCTTGCCGGACAGGTCGAATTTCTTCAGATAATCCATGCTGCCTTTGATCCAAGTTTGTATGTTGGCCTCGCCCCAATAAATTGACCGGGATCATGATCCCGATACGGGTGGCGCCCGTTGTTGCTTTTGCGGGTCTGTGCCACTCTGCCGGCTATCATCACTAAAACGGCCCCGCGACACGGATACGGAATGACATTGTCCAGCACCGTCCGACAGGGATCAACATTCTGCCGCAGAAACAACCCGTATAGGCAGCCTGGCCAATTGGCTTGCAATGATAGGCGCCAGCAATTGTCCTGAGAATGCGCAAAAGGATTCGCTGGCCGTAAACCCAGCTTATGTCCAGCCGCTCATGCGCAAGATCGCGAATACGCTACCTTCGCCGGCCATAACGCAAGCGTCTAGTTGCCAAACTTGGACCTCATGCTCAGGCGACCATGCTCATAGGATTTTCAATATAGCTCTTAAATATCTGCAGCAACTTTGCTCCGAGCACGCCGTCCACACAGCGATGGTCGATGGAAAGGGTAACACTCATCACCGTTGCGATGGCCATTGAACCGCTCTTGACGACTACATGCTGTCTGCCCGCACCGACTGCCAGAATCGTAGCGTGGGGGGGATTGATCACGGCAGCGAACTCTTTGACCCCCATCATGCCCATGTTCGAGATCGATGTCGTGCCGCCTTCATATTCTTCAGGCTTTAGCTTGCGATCTCTCGCGCGTTTGCCGAGGTCCTTCATCTCGGCGGAAATGACTTGAAGTGTTTTCTGTTCAGCCTTGCGTATGATCGGCGTGATCAGACCGCCTGCGATCGAGACAGCTACCCCTATGTCGACGTGCTGGTGTTTAAGAATAGCGCCCTCGGTCCAGGAGACATTCGCGTCCGGAACGTCACGCAGCGCAAGCGCCAAGGCCCTTATCACCATGTCATTGACGGACAACTTGTAGACCGGCAGTCCGTCCGCGGCCCTAGGCGCCGCACCGTTGAGTCGGGAGCGCAGTCCTAGAAGCTGATCGATCTCGCAATCCACTGCGACATAGAAATGCGGAATGGTTTGCTTCGAGGTCAGCAGACGACGTGCAATCGTCCTTCGCATCCCGTCGTTAGGTATGCGTTCATATGATCCGCCCTCAAACAGCTTAAGAACAGCGTCGTCCTTGGCACCTTTGCTTCCAGACGACGCTGCAGGAGCAGGGCCTCCAGGCGCGTCGGACCGTTGTCCAGGGGCTGCGGCAACCGAACCAGCTTCAGTCTTTATGGCAAGAACGGCGACCAGGTCCCTGACTTTTAGACCGTTAGCGCCTTCCGGAACGACAATCCTTTCCAGAGTACCGCCGGCAGCGGCCTTGATCTCTCCTGTATCGCTACCGCTTGATACTTGAGCCAAAACATCTCCGGCCTTTATGTCGTCCCCCTCGTTGAACATCCATTTTACAATGGTGGCTGCTCCCATATCGGAAACGAAGGCCGGCATTCTGACGTTGATAGGCATCGGCTCTACTGTGGCTTTTGAGGTATCTAGCGGGCTAGCGGTTTGCGGGTTCGGGCTGCTCTGCTTGGGGTACGAAGCGGAAAAATCTTCGAGCTGAACGGATGTTGGGGCTAAGAAGGCTCAAATGCTCACAGCAACAGTCCTCCGTCGATCGCGATCTCCGCCCCGGTAATGTAGCGGCTCTCGTTCGAGAGCAGGAAGAGAACGAGGTCGGCCACCTCGTCGACCGTCCCGGCCCGCTTGAGCGGAATGAGCGCGTACTGGCGCTCTCTGTCGGACGGATCCTCGGCGAGCAGCATGTCGGTTTCCACCCACCCGGGGTGGATAGAATTGACGCGGATTCCTGCTGGCGCAAGCTCTAGGGCCGCGCATTTTGTCATGCCTCGAAGGGCCCATTTCGTCGCGGAGTAGGCCATACAAGTTCGACTTCCGCGCATCCCGGCGACAGACGAGATGTTTACTATTGCGCCACCGCCGGATGCCTCGATCAGAGGTGAGACTTCCCGCATACCGAGGAAGCAACCCAACTGATTCACACGGAAGTGCTTTTCGAAGAGCGCGACGCTCGAATCCCTCATTGGCACGGGTTCATAAATCGCCGCGTTGTTGACCAGACCATGAAGTCCCGTCCCCTCCCCCTCCAGACAGCGGATCAGGCTTCGCCAGTCTTGCTCGCTAGTGACGTCGAGATGCACGTATGACGCTTTTTCACCAATAGTCGCTGCAAGTTGTTCGCCCTGCTCGTCTAGGAGGTCGCCGATGACAACCCGCCCTCCCTCCGTTGCGATTTGGACGGCTTCCGCCGCACCTTGACCTCGAGCTCCACCAGTAATCAAAACCGTCTTGCCTTCGAAGCGTTTGTCCCGCGTCATGGTAGTCCTACAGCAACGAGCAGTTGACTCCGAATACTAACCAATGGGTATGCAGACGTAAGCAGCCAGGAGTGGCACTTAAATCGCCGGAGGTTCTGAAGTTTAGTCAGATAAGTAACGAACCGTGATTCTTTTCTACTGCCCGGTGTTGATGCGACAGATGACGATTCCGACTTCCGTCGCTGACCCTTCATCAACAAGGATTTCGGCAACCACGCCTGCGGTCTCCGCCTCTATCTCAATGTTAGTTTTTTCCGACTCCACTTCGGCTAGAATCTGACCCGGAACGACCGAGGTGCCGACCGAAACATACCACTTCGTAAGATCAACCTCGACCGTCGATGCACCCATCTTCGGGATACGAACTTCAAACATGAGCATAGCTCCTTACGGCTAAGATCGCGTCTTCCAGTTGCTGCGGCTTCGGCAGAACAGCAGCTTCGAGCGCAAGATTGAACGGCATAGGAACGTCAGCTCGCGTGACACGCTTGATCGGGGCCTTGAGAGATGAAAACGCCAGCTCCCCTATTATTGCGCTCAATTCGGCGGCGAACCCACAAGTACGGTTCGTGTCGTCGTAGATTACGACGCGGCCAGTTTTCTTGACGGACTTCAACAGCCCTTCCCTGTCAAGCGGCAAGAGAGACCGAGGATCCCACACTTCGACGCTGATGTTTTTCTCCTGGGCGAGGCGCTCAGCGACAGCTAGAGCCTCGGGCACTAAATGCCCGATAGCAATGACTGTGACATCGGATCCTTCACGCTTAACGTCACCGCAACCGAAAGGGACGGCATAGATTTCCTCCGGCACCGGACCCTTTTGCGGAAGCGACATGGCTGATGCTATGAAAACGACGGGGTCGTCTTCGCGGATCGCCTGGATCATGAGGCCCTTGGCGTCGTAGGCATTCGAAGGGCAAACAACCTTGAAGCCAGCGTGTAGGAGGTACGGATAGGGATTGTCTGAGTGCTGGCCCGCGTTTCCACCCCGCGATCCAGACACCATAAGCGTGTAAGTGATTGGAAGATTTGCTTGACCTCCTAACATCAATCGCATCTTCGCCGCTTGATTGACTAGCTGGTCGAATGCGACGTAAATCAGTGAGGGAACTTGAAACTGAACGATTGGGCGCAAACCGGCCAAAGCCGCCCCCGTAGCGAAGCCGGTGAACGCTGCCTCGGAAATGGGTGTGTCGAGTACGCGGAGATCGCCGAAAGCGCCATGGAGGCCTTTCGTCTCACCGCGAATTCCACCTCGAATGTCCTCCCCGATAATCATGACACTCTCATCTGCCCCCATGGCCTGATGGTAGGCTTCGTTCATGGCCTGAAGAAATCTCAGCTGTCTCACGGCTCTACTCCCCATGCCGGAGTGTTCGGATACGGCACGGCATACATGCAATCGAGAGCCTCGGCCGGGTTCGGCGGGGGGCTGCTCCTAGCGAACTCGACGCCCCGATCGATCTCAATGTTGACCTCGGCATCGATAGCTTCAATGTCTTCTTGAGCGCACAAGCCACTTTCCATCATACGCGCCGCCCAGATCTTGATAGGGTCCCGCAACTTCCAGCGATCGACTTCCTCTTGAGATCGATAGTTCATCTTCATGTGACGCTCGCCTGTATAATGCCCAAAGTAGCGATAGGTTTGACACTCAATGAACGTTGGGCCTTTGCCGGTCCGAGCGCGTTCCGTAGCAGTGAGAGCAGCGTGATAAACGGCCTCGACGTCCATGCCATCGACGCACACACCAGGCATTCCGTAGGATTGGGCGCGAACGTAAGGGTCTAGGATCGTGACTTCTTTGAGAGGCGTCGAGATCGCGTACTGATTGTTCTCGCAGACGAAAATGACAGGAAGATCCCAAATCGCCGCGAGGTTCATCGCCTCGTGGAGGACCCCTTGGTTGATTGCTCCGTCGCCGAAGAATGAAACAGCAACGCGGTTTTCGCGAGCAGCTTTGAATTTGTGAGCCGCACCACAGGCTATAGGGGCTCCAGCGCCGACGATACCATTCGCCCCAAATATTCCAATCCCGACGTCAGCAATGTGCATGGATCCGCCGCGACCCTTATTGTATCCGCCCGTTCGCGCGAGCAGCTCAGCAAACATTCTGCCAACGTCGCCGCCCTTCGCCAGTGTGTGGCCATGCCCTCGATGGGTACTTGTGACGATGTCTGAAGTCGTGAGTGCGCCGCAAATACCAACCGCAACCGCCTCTTGCCCGCTGTACTCGTGACATACGCCGGCGATCTCGTTGTCATCGACTAGGGTGACGACCCGGTTCTCAAACTGCCTGATACGCGCCATGTCGTAATACAAGCTTCTCGCGAATTGAGCAGGCATAATGTTAGACGTCGACGCCTCTATTTTGTGTTCCAAGTTGATCTACTCCGGTCAAACCCGTTGTCGATGTGGCTACTCGATACCTATCGCCGACCAAGATTGTCGCGGCACGCAAGCCCAGAATAACTCTTTTCGAATAAACCATATTCCGGGCGTCTCGTAGACTGAAAGGATGGCGTCGGGTATAGACCTGATTGATATCAAGCCTCACAATCTTCACCCGAGGTAATCGCTTCTCGCCGTGGACCGGTGGCCGCGCATGAAGTACGAGAACGCGGCCAGCGAACTCAACGTGACGCGTTAAGATCCGCACATGACAGAACCTGAAAGGCAACTGTAGCAGTGCCGCGAACCGGGTTCCTCCCTATGCAGCAGCGGCGTGAACTGACCGCCCAGTTCTGTCCACCCAACTTTTACTGCCCGGATCGGCTGACGCGCCGGCGGTTGGCTTCGCGATAGGCCTGCTTAAAAGGCTTCCAATTGAGAGGCCGTCTCTCTCAAAGGGAGCTGTAGAGAGGATTTAACGTTTTCCAGTGTGTAAGCAAATGCAGTGGGCCTATCGAAGCGCCAATCCTTGTTGGCATACCCTCCAGAGCCCTCTTTAGGTTGTCCGCGGTGATCACCGAGCCTGCGTAAAGCCAGTTGGCCAAGTCAAGCATGGCGTCATATGCATCAGTTCAGTCGCGGTGCCGCAGGCATCCTTGAAAATCCTGATGCGGTAGTCGCGCGAAATCGCGTCTCACACTGTCGTTTCCAAACAAACCTCGCTTAAGCTCCGAACATTATAAGATGGTCCGCATTCAATCGGCGCAGCAAAATCTCCAAATTCGTGTTGTAGAACGCGCTGGGACGCTGCTTTCGTACAAGGCTAGCTTCCGGTTTCAGGTCCACGATGAATCTCGGCAGCCTGCCCGACGCTATGTGATGGGCGTCCGCCGTTCAAAGCCTCGTGACGTAGCGCGTCTACTCCTCTTGGATCATACCAATTCTGTGTATAGACAATAGGCAGCCCCGCTGCACGGCATGCATCGGAGAGCTGTCTTGGCACTCCGCAGCAGCTCTTCTCGATTGTAGATCGACCATGCCCCATCCGCTTCGATGCAGTCATGTAAATCCACCGCAATGACTACAGTGCGCTTGAACTGATCGGGCAACGTCATGTCGAGAACCTTTCCCCTTGTTCATAATTTACCCAAGGACATCTTCAAACAGCCGCGAGTCGTGATAGAAACGCTCCGAGGTCGATCGTGCCGATGCATGGGCGCACCTTCAATTGTCCGTCCAAACGGCTATTTGCCAATGAGGGCACGGAATGCGCAAGCAACCACGCCGCAATCGCGATTTGAATGCCACTTCCTGGTCAGATGGTTCAATTCTCAGGCCTGTTCGAAGAACTCTACTGCAATCAGCCGCTCTTTATTCCAGACGCTAGTGCTTTGACAGGCGAAAGATTGCTGCCCGACATAGACCATCTTCATGACAAGCTTAAAGCCGCTCGTAGGAGCATTCAATTTTTGCGCTGACACGATGCCCGCAGCGAGGGATCGCGAAAGTCCATCCCATACGCGCCTGGAAAGGGGGAGCCTAACGACCGTACGCGGCCGGCCCGGGCAGCATTAGTCCGAACGGCACGAGAGGAATAGCGGAACGACGTCCACAGGTTCTGCAGTCCTAGAGCAGTTCGCATTTAGGTTGACTTATAGCCTGCGCTTTCCATGTAGTTGTTGCATTCGTTTGGGCTGACCTGGGGTGTGGGCGATGGCGTTGTGATCGTTTGGCGGCACGGTCGGATGCAGTGCTTGAGCTTAGCAAACAGCTTCTCGATTGGATTGAGATCTGGACTGTAGGGCGGCAGGAAGAAGAGCCGCGCCCCAGCAGCTCTGACGATATCGCGGACGGCTTGGCCTTTGTGGGAACCGAGATTGTCGAGAATGACGATGTCCCCCGGCTTCAGGGCTTTGATGAGCTCGGTTGCGACATAGGCACGGAGGGCCTGCGCATTGATAGGGCCGTCAATGACCCAAGGCGCCTCCAACCCGATCATGGCGTAGCGCGGCGATGAAGGTCATGGTCTTCCAATGGCCATATGGTGCGTGGGCCATCAGCCGCTTGCCGCGCACACCCCAGCCGCGCAATGGCGCCATGTTTGTCTTGACCCATGGTTCATCCAGGAAGACCAAGCGCGTAGGGTCAATGCGGGTCTGGTAGCGCATCCATTGCGCTCGCCGGCGCATCAGCTTGGGCTTGAACTGCTCGGCCGGCAGAATGGGTTTTTTAAAACTCTTGCCCTCGCGATGCAGGAAGTGACCGACGCTCGCAGGGTGGATGATGAGACCACGTTCAGCCAGTGCCGCCGTCAACTGATGAAGCGTCACGTTGGCATCTCGCTCGACCTAGCCCAGGACGAAAGCACGATGCTCCCATCGATCAGATAGGGCCGGTGACCGCCCATCTTGCCAGGTGCCGCACTGCCAAGGCGACGCTTGCGCGCCGCCCACTTGATCACGCTCGACACCGCCACCCTCAGAGCCGCAGCTACCTCACGGCTCGTCTCGCCCTCTTCAAGTCGGGCCAGTGCTCGCTCCCGAAGATCCATCGAATAAGCCTTCGTCAGTCCCGACCTCCAACGGTCAGAACATCAAATCTGATTTGCTCATCCTTGGGAATCCCGAATCAGATAAAACGCGAACTGCTCTAGTGGTGTGATGGGATCGCAAAAAGCTTTCGCCCGAGGGACTTGGACATAAAGTGGGTTTAAGACTAGCGAAACCTTTTGCGCATTCTCAAGGCTATTGCCCGCGCCTATCATCAGCAAGATACAAATCCGGCACGCCTTCTTAGACGGCGGGGCCACGAGTGTTTTAATGCGGGACGCCGGTCGTTCCGCTATCGCGGGCGAGGCTCTGAATGGACACTGACGTTCCCGCAAACCGACGCCGCGGAGGCCGGTCTTCGGTGGTTGCGGCACGGGAGGCTGAAAGAAGGCCGCGTGTCTCGACTATCAAGTACGGAATTCGACCTGTGGAGGCCGTCAACGCCGAACAGCTTGAGCGCATTCATCAGGCTTCGCTGGCGATCCTACGCGAGATCGGGATCGAATTCAGAGATGAGACAGCGATCAGGCAGTGGAAAGAGGCGGGGGCGGATGTCCGTGAACACCGCGTTCGCCTCGAGGCCGACATGGTCATGGATCTCATCTCCAAGGCCCCTTCCCGTTTTGAAATGACGTCTCGCGATCCGTCACAGCGTTTCGAGATCGCGCCAGATACAATGACTTTCGGCGTCATGCAGGGTGCGCCAAACATCCGCGATCTTCAGGGCGTGCGGCGCGCATCCACGATCGAGGATCTCCGGAACATGAACCGGCTGACCCAGATGCTGCCCGGTTTCCATATCGCGGGCGGGTTCACCTGCGAGCCGACCGACATCGCCGTGCCATGGCGCCATCTGCACATCAATCATTCGAGCCTGGTGGAAACCAACATGCCTTTCTTCGGTCTGACGACCGGAAAGCAACGTGCCGACGACTCGATCGCGATGGGCCAGATCGTGCATGGCAAGGCATTCATGGATCAGAACGCGGTGATGATCGGTCACGTGTCGGGCAACTCGCCGCTTGTCTGGGATTCGACCATGCTGGAAGGGCTTCGCGCCTTCGCCGACGCGAACCAGGTCGTGCTGCTGTCTCCATTCGTGCTCGGCGCCGCCAACACTCCCGCCGACATCCCCGCCACGATCGCCCAGTTGAATGCGGAGGCGCTCGCCGCGCTGGCCTATACTCAGCTTGCCGCGCCAGGCGCCAAGATGATCTACGGTCAATATTCCGTCTCGGTGTCGATGCGCAGCGGCGCCCCCATGTCCGGCATGCCGGAAGTTACTCTGATCAACGCCGTCATCGGACAACTGGCAAGGCGCTATAACGTGCCGTGGCGAACCACTGCGTCTCAATCCTCCGCCAAAACCTTCGATGCCCAGTCCGGTTATGAATCAGCCATCGCCTACATGTCCGGCGCCAGCGCCTGCTCCAACCTTATGATGCATGCCGGCGGCTGGGATGAAGCCGGTCTGGTGTGCTGCATGGCGAAGTTCATCGCCGATGCTGAACAGAACCTGCTCATCGAGAAATACGCGCGGGGCATATCATTCGAATATTTCGAGGATGCGCTCGAAGCCGTCCGCCGCATCGGACCCGGCGGCCACTATCTCGGAGATTCCTTCACGCTCAAGCGCTTCAAGGACGCGTTCATCGCGCCGGAGATCCTCGACTACCTAAGCTACGAGCAGTGGAAGGTCAAAGGTTCCAAGGACATGGCACAGCGCTGCAGGGAGAAGGCGACAGCAATCATCGCGAGCTACGAGCAGCCGCCGATGGACCCTGCCGTCCGCGAGGAACTCGATGCGTTTGTGGCGAAACGCCAGGAGGATATTTCCCCGAGCCTCGCCTAAGTCCAGCCAGGCGCCCATGAATAAATGGACCGGGAACAATAAAATTAGGGAGAAGAAACATGGCGTTTTTCAGAAGCAATGGGGATCGCGTTCCAGCTTCCATCGATAAGATGGCGAGCGAGGTCAAAGCAGGCACGATGGACCGGCGTGAGTTCCTTGCGCTTGCAAGTACATTCGGCGCCTCGGGTGCGATGGCCTATAGCCTGATCGGCGTGGCATTTCCCCAATCGGTGCGCGCCGCTGAACAGAAGAAGGGCGGAATTCTGCGCGTCTCAATGCCCGTCAAGGCGCAGAAAGACCCGCGTACCTATGACTGGGTGGAACTTGCCAACATCTCTCGTTGCTGGCTGGAGCCGCTCGTCCGTTACACACATGAGTTCACGTTCGAACCTGTTCTGCTGGAAAGCTGGGAGATCAATGAGGACGCGACGGAGTATGTCTTCCACGTCCGGAAGAGCGTCACCTGGAACAACGGCGATACATTCGACGCCGATGACGTAATCTTCAACATAACCCGGTGGTGCGAGAAGGGCGTCTCGGGCAACTCGATGGCCGCTCGTGTCGGGGGGCTTATCGATGCCAAGAACGGCAAGGCGAGAGATGGAGCGATCGTCAAGGTCGATGATTATACCGTCAAACTCGAGCTAAGCGACCCCGACATCGCCATAATCGCGAATTTCACCGACTATCCCGGGCTGATCGTCCACCCCAGTTTCGATGCCGGCGGCGCCGACCCAGTCACGAAGCCGATTGGGACGGGTCCATTTGAACTGGTATCCTACTTGGTCGGCAGCAAGGCTGAAGTCAAACGCCGGCAGGATGGCAAGTGGTGGGGCGGCGAGGCGTTGCTCGATGGCGTGCAGTTCGTCGATTATGGGACCGACTTCCAGGCGACGGTGGCTGCTTTCGAGTCCGGGGAGGTCGATCTCAATCTGGAGACTCCGGCTGACTTCATCGACATTCTGGACAAGATGGACCTGGTAAAATCGGAAGTCGCAACGGCAACGACGCTCGTGTGCCGCACCAACACCGCCCACAAACCATATGACGACAAGAAGGTCCGAAACGCGCTGCAGATGGCGGTCGATAACAACGCTGTCCTTCAACTCGGCTATGCAGGGCGGGGAACGGTCGGCGAAAACCATCACGTCAGCCCAATTCATCCGGAATATTATGCTCTGCCCAAAAAGAGCCGGAACGTAGAGGGCGCGAGGAAACTCATTGCTCAATCCGGACATACAGACTTCGAGCATGAGTTGATCTCGATCGACGAGGATTGGCAGAAAAACACCGGGGACGCCATCGCGGCCCAGCTGCGCGAGGCCGGTTTCAAGGTCAAACGTACTGTGCTTCCGGGTTCGACATTCTGGAATGACTGGTCAAAGTACCCATATTCGCTGACCGTCTGGTACATGCGCCCCCTCGGCGTTCAGGTTCTTGCATTGGCCTATCGCACTGGCGAAGCCTGGAATGAGACCGCTTATTCAAACCCCGAGTTTGACGCCAAGCTCAAGAAGGCCTTCTCCGTGAGTGACGCTGCCGAGCGCAAAGAGTTTATGAAGAACATCGAGGACGTGTTGCAGGACTCCGGAGTGATCATCCAGCCGTTCTGGCAAAGCCTCTTCGGTCACATGAACAAAAAGGTCCAGAACTACGTAATTCACCCGACGTTTCAAATGGATCTGCAGAACGTCTGGCTCGCCGCCTGAAGGCTCCAGTCGAGCACGCCGACTGGAGGGCAGGCCTGGTCCGGAGCGTGGTGTCCAGATGGACGTCGTCGGGTGAACAGGACGGTGAAGTCTGGACGATGGCACCATGAAGCAGGGAGAACTGCGCATCTGTCGGTAACGGTGCGACCTGCTCAGGAATAGAAGAGTAGCTCTACCTGCCGTAGGGCCTTGCGGAATCCGGAGCACCTATTGCACACAACTAACTTTAGCGCGACGCCGCGATATTCCCCTGGACCCTGGTGGCGTAGCAAGTTTTCGAGCGAGAAAGCTTCTGGAGAACAGCAACATGGGTAAGTGCGGAATACTAGATCCTTTTGAGTGCGGGGTAATCCCTCTCGCTGATTGGATGACTATCGGGCTGCGCTGGGTTGTTGATCACTACAGGCCGTTCTTTCAATCGGTCAAGGCGCCCTTCGACCTTCTACTGCAGTGGTTCGGCATAGCGCTCCATTCGGTTCCTCCGGTCGTGATGATCATCGTTGCGGGCCTGGCGGCTTGGCAGTTCGGCGGACGGAAGGTCGCCGGGGTTATCGTCGGCGCTCTCATCTTTATGGGTCTCATCGGCGTCTGGCAGGACGCCATGACGACGCTTTCAATTGTGCTGACTTCGCTCGTCGTAGCGGTGATGCTTGGCATTCCGCTCGGTATCTGGGCGGCGCGGAGCGAGCGAGTATTTGTGGTGATGCGTCCGATCCTTGACGGGATGCAGACCATTCCAGCGTTCGTCTACCTGGTTCCCATTGTGATGCTCTTCGGTATCGGCAACGTGCCGGGCGTGATCGTTACGGTAATTTTTGCGGTTGCGCCGCTGATCCGCCTTACGAACCTCGGCATACGGCAGGTACCGGAAGAGGTGATCGAAGCCATGCGCGCCTTCGGCGCTACGGAGCGTCAGCTTCTGTGGAAGGCTCAGCTGCCGCTTGCGCTACCCACCGTCATGGCCGGCATCAACCAGACGCTGATGATGTCGCTATCGATGGTGGTCATCGGTTCGATGATCGCTGTTGGTGGACTGGGCCAGACGGTGCTGCGCGGCATAGGCCGTCTTGATGTGGGTTTGGCGACAGTCGGGGGCCTGGGCATCGTCGCGCTGGCCATCGTGCTGGATCGCTTCACGCATTCGCTGTCGACACAGAAGCGAAGGCCGGGCGAGCTCTGGCATCAAGGTCCGGTGGGACTTTTCAGGGCCGTCACCTTAACAACTAGTCACAGAAGCTGAGCAATTTGCTCACACAGGGAGGAAACGATGAAGATAAAATGTGTGGCGCTGGCCATGGCCGTGATGGCTGGCTATGCGGTGCCGGCAATGGCAGATCAGGTCATGCCGGCCTGGAGCGGAGCGACAGAAGAGCTGTTCCAGACATTTGTCGTGGATGAGGGTCTCAAGGAGCTCGGCTATAACATAGCTGACCTGACCCAGGTTCAAGTTCAGCTGGCGCATACCGCTGTAGCTAACGGCGATCTCACCTTTTATGCGGTGCACTGGGTTCCGCTTCACGACACTTTCTGGAAAGCATCAGGCGGCGATGAAAAGCTGATGAGCGTCGGCACCCTAATCAAGAACAGCCTGCAGGGCTATCTGATCGATAAGAAAACGGCCGACGCCACTGGCATCAAGTATCTTGAGGACCTCAAGGATCCCGAGAAGGCCAAGCTTTTCGACATCGACGGGAATGGAAAGGCAGACCTCTACGGTTGCGAACCGGGGTGGGGCTGCGAACGCGTGATCGAGCATCAGCTCGACGCCTATGGCCTGCGTGATACCGTCGAGGAAAAGCAAGGCGGCTATTTCGCCATCATTCCTGACGCGATCGAACGCATCAAGGCTGGCAAGCCGACACTGTACTACACTTGGACGCCGCTGTGGGTATCTGCCATTCTCCGCCCAGGCAAGGAGGTTGTCTGGCTCAACGTCAAGAACACCTCTCTTCCTGACGCGGAGACCGGCAACACAGTTGTTGAAGGCCTCGGGAATCTTGGCTTCGCCGTGAACGACCAGAAGATCATCGCCAATACGACTTGGCTGAAAGCCAACCCGAAAGCCAAGAAATTCTTTGAGCTCGTGCAGATCCCGATTGCGGACGTCAACGCGGAAAATCAAAAGGTTGCCAATGGTGAAAAGAGCAACGAGCAGATCATGAAACACGCAACCGACTGGATCGCCGCTCACCACGCTGATTGGGAAAAGTGGATCGCTGAAGCCAAGGCCGCCAAGTGAGGCTCTGAGGTTTAAATCGGCCGGCGGCATCCGCCGGCCGATTACGGTCTGAAGATAGGCACAACACACTATCGAGAGTTCCGCACATGACTATACCCGCCATCGTCTGTTCCGGCTTGTGGAAAATTTTCGGGACGCGCAAAGGGAAAGCCCTCGCGGCGGCCCGCGATCGCGGGTTCAGCAAGAGGCAAGTCCTTGAAGAATTCGATTGCGTTCTGGGTGTGGCCGATGTGTCCTTCTCGGTCGAGCCCGGCGAGATCTTTTGCATCATGGGGCTGTCCGGCTCAGGGAAATCGACGCTTGTCCGCCATCTCAATCGGCTGATCGAACCAACCGCAGGCGAGGTTCGGATCGGCGGAAATGCCATCAACAAACTTTCGCCGTCTGAACTCCGGACCCTTCGCTCAGAGACGGTCGGCATGGTCTTCCAGCACATGGCGCTGCTGCCGCACCGCACCGTCTACGACAATGTTTCCCTCAGTCTCGAACTCCGAGGCAAATCACGCAAGGAGTGCCGCCGCGTGGCGGAAGAAAACCTCAAGCTCGTTGACTTGAGCGGTTGGGGCGAGCGTTACCCGGACGAGCTCTCGGGCGGGATGAAGCAGCGGGTGGGGCTTGCCCGTGCCATGGCGGCAGACCCGCAGATCCTGTTACTGGACGAGCCGTTCTCAGCGCTCGACCCGTTGATCCGCCGCCAACTCCAACAGCAGTTCCTAGACCTCGCGAAGGTCGTCCAGAAAACAACGGTGTTTATCACACACGACCTCGACGAAGCCATTCGCCTGGGCGATCGTATTGCGATCATGAAGGATGGTAAGTTCGTTCAAGTGGGAACGCCGGAAGACATCGTAACCGCGCCCAAGGACCGCTATGTCGCTGATTTCGTCTCAGGCATTTCGCTGCTCAATCTCGTCACTGCCAGGAAGATCATGCAGCCGCGGGACAGCATAGCGACGCTTTCTGAAAAGAAATTCCAAGCGCTCCCCCGCGTGCAAACCACTGACAAGCTCTCCGCTGTGATCAGCACCGCTGCGGATGGCGGCGATCTGATCGCAGTCTATGACGGCAGCGAGCCGGCGGGCGTCGTCACCCGGCGCGCCCTGTTTTCAGGAATTCAAGGCGTGATATCGAGCCCCAAGGCCGTGAGTGGTTTGAAATCGGGAAAAATTTGCCAGTACGGGGGCAGCTCTGCCCCCTCAATCCGCCCAACAAGCTCTGGAAGATCAATCGATATGGACACAGCTGCGCTCTCTGCTCACAGCGACGAAGGCAAGAAATGAGCGAACCGACCTTGTCCCGTGCTTAGTAGAAGTGCTCGCGCAGTGCCCCGGCGCCCTGCATGCTGAACAGTCTGAAACTACTTTCGTGAAGGACCCCGCCGTCGCCCTTTCGCGGCGATGACTTACGTTCCGCCCGGGCGATCCACGCGCGGTGGACGCAACGGGCTTTAAATCCGCACGCCCATTTTACCACCGCCGATCTGACACATTTAAATTGGTCCTATTGAAGACTTGCCACCCACCCACGGCTGTGGTCGATCGTAGGGACCGGTACTGAGGACGTCTGCCTACAAGGCCTTGAGCCGCTCCACCGCGGTTAGGGCTGATATCTCTCGGGCCTTGGCCAGCATCACTACTTTCAAGGTCTCCCAACAAGAGACGGCATTGGGGATACGGACACCTAGACGCTTGACGTATAATTGCTCGCGTTACGTATCGAAGCTGCATCCCTTGCGAAGACGCGTTGCGCAGCTATCCACTCATTCCTATAGGTGTTTGTAACTCAGGCCCGCACTTTTTCAGCCTTCGGATCGTACATCGGCTTCAACGATGCTTCCGCCGCGAAGCGTTCGCCGGCGATTTCGATCTCGTAGGATGAAGCCAGCACATCGGCCTCGCTCTCGCCCCGGCATGGCACATAACCCAGCCCTACCGCGCCGCCGAGGTGATGGCCGTAATTGCCTGATGTGATCGGACCGACGATCTTGCCGTCGCGCAGGATCGCCTCGTTATGGAAGAGCAGGGGCTCTGGATCCTTAAGCCGGAACTGGACGAGCCGGCGTGACAGGCCGGCTTCCTTTTTGCGCAGCACGGCATCGCGGCCGATGAAGTCGCCCTTGGCGGTCTTCACCGCGAAGCCGAGGCCGGCCTCCAGCACATTGTCCTCGTCGGTGATGTCGTGGCCGAAATGCCGGAAAGCCTTTTCGATGCGGCAGGAATCCAGCGTGTGCAGGCCGCAGAGTTTCAGGCCGACATCGGCACCGGCCTCGTCGATCGCTTCGAAAACGTGTGCTGCCTGGTCGGTCGAGACATAGAGTTCCCAGCCGAGCTCGCCGACATAGGTGACGCGGTGGGCGCGGGCCAGGCCCATGCCGATCTCGATCTCCTGGAATGTGCCGAACGGATTTTTCTCATTGGAGAAATCGTTCGGGCTGACCTTCTGGATCAGCTTTCGCGCATCCGGACCCATGAGACAGAGCACGCTTTCGGCCGCCGTTACGTCGGTGACGACAACGAACTGCCCGCCGACATGGCGGCGCAGCCAGGCGAGGTCACGCTGCAGCGTGGCGCCTGGGACGACGAGGAAGAACGCCGTCTCCGACAGGCGCGAGACCGTCAGGTCGCTCTCGATGCCGCCGCGTTGGTTGAGCATCTGGGTGTAGACGATCTTGCCCGGCGCGACGTCCATGTCGTTGGCGCAGAGCTTCTGGAGGAAGGCACAGGCGTCGCGGCCTTCGACACGGATCTTGCCGAACGAGGTCATGTCGAACAGGCCGACCTTGTTTCGGACCGCGAGGTGTTCCTCGCGCTGGTTGTCGAACCAGTTCTGCCGCTTCCAGGAATAGCGGTATTCGCGCTCCTGGCCCTCGCGTGCGAACCAGTTGGCGCGCTCCCAGCCGGCGACTTCGCCGAACACCGCGCCGCGCGCCTTCAGATGCTCATGCAGGGGCGAGCGGCGGACATTCCTCGAGGTCGCCATCTGCCGATAGGGGAAATGGTCGGCATAGAGCAGGCCGAGCGTCTCGGAGACGCGCTCCTTGAGATAGCGTCGGTTCTTCTGGAATGGCTGGGCGCGGCGGATGTCGACCTCCCACAGGTCGAAGGGCGCTTCGCCGTCATTGATCCACTGCGCCAGCGCCATGCCGGCGCCGCCGGAGGAGACGATGCCGATCGAATTGTAGCCGGTCGCCATCCAGTAGCCGGACAGCTCCGGCGCCTCACCGAGATAGTAGCGGTCATCGGGCGTAAAACTCTCCGGACCGTTGAAGAAGGTGTGGATGCCGGCGGTCGCCAGCATCGGCATGCGGTTGACGCCCATTTCGAGGATCGGCTCGAAATGCTCCATGTCCTCAGGCAGTTGGTCGAAGCAGAAATCCTCGCTTATGCCGTCCATGCCCCACGGCTTGGCCACCGGCTCGAAGGCGCCCAGCATCATCTTGCCGGCGTCTTCCTTGTAGTAGGCGCACTCGTCCGGCACCCGCAGCACCGGCAGACGGGTGAGGCCGGGGATCGGCTCGGTGACGAGATAAAAATGCTCGCAGGCGTGTAGCGGGATGGTGACGCCGTTCTGCGCTCCCAGTTCGCGCGCCCACATGCCGGCGCAATTGACGACGATGTCGGCCTCGATCGTGCCTTGCTCTTCGCCTTGCGCCCAGGACACGCCGGTGACGCGGCCGGCCCTGGTATGGACCTTGGTGACCTTTACGTTCTCGACGATGGTGGCGCCGCGCTGGCGCGCGCCCTTGGCCAGCGCCATGGCGATGTTTGCGGGGTCGCACTGGCCGTCGAGCGGCAGATGCACGGCGCCGACGACGTCCGAGACATTCAGATGCGGATACATCTGCTTGACTTCATTGGGAGAAATCTCGCGGACATCGACATCGAAGGCACGCGCCAGCGATGCTTGCCTGTAGATCTCGTGCTTGCGCTCCTCGGTCAGCGCCACGGTGATCGAACCGACCTGGCGCATGCCGGTGCCGACCTCGGTCTCGGCTTCCAGCTTGACGTAGAGGTCGGCGGAATATTTCGCCAGCCGGGTCATGTTCTGCGAGCCGCGCAACTGGCCGATCAGGCCGGCGGCATGCCATGTCGTGCCTGACGTCAGCTGCTTGCGCTCCAGAAGCACGATGTCGGTCCAGCCGAGTTTGGCCAGGTGATAGGCGACGGAGCAGCCGGAAACGCCGCCACCGATGATGACCGCTCTTGCTTTGGCGGGAATGGCTTTGGCGGTCATGCGGCCTCGCGGCGGTAGCTGGAAGCGAAACGGCGCAGCCGGAGCGCTGCTTCTTGCAGCATAGGTTCGGGCTGGCAGAGGCTGATGCGGATATGGCCTTCTGGCACGGGGGTGAAGTGGCGCCCTGCGTCACATTCACCTGTCGCCTGCAACGACGATAGTGCGCCTTGATGGGCATTTTCTAAGCCGACCACCCGCTGCCTATTCATGGAGCGACATCCACAAGTTGATGCCCCCTCCGCAGAACGATGCGCAGGGTTTGTCACATCGAAATTGGGCCGCTCTACCACCGAGTTCCCACCTACCTCCGATGCAGAGTTGCCTGGGCATGCTTGTCCTCCGTTAGCGCGACGTTCATTGTTGGTCAGATTAGGCGTCTCTGACCCAACCCATGCGATAAACTCGACCCGTTTGACTGCCCTCTGCGCTCTTGACGTAGCCGAGCGCCACCTCGCTCGCCGGCACCGCCGCGGTGCCAGGAAAGAAGTCGCCGTAGAGCTGAACCGACTCCTGTACGAGAGTCGGACTGACCAGATTGATCCGCAGCCCCCGCCCAAGCTCGATTGCCGCGCTGCGTACAAAACCGTCTAACGCGCCATTGACCAGGGCGGACGAGCTTCCCTGCCGGATGGGATCTTCGTTGGTTAGACCCGAGGTCAAGGTAAATGATCCGTGGTCGCGGATACGCTTGAGACCCTTCGCTACGAGATTGACCTGCCCCATCAACTTACTGCGCAGCCCGATTTCGAACTGTTCATTCGTGAATTGGTTCAGCGGGGCGTAGTGCACGGCCCCTGCTGTGCAGATCAACGCGTCAAATGCACCGATCTTGTCGAATAATTGGTCGATAGAGTTCGGCTCGGCGATGTCGACGTTGAATAAGCCGCTAGTTCGCCCGACTCCTATAATGTTGTGCCGCTTGCCAAGTTCGGCCGCTACGGCCGACCCGACAATCCCAGTCGAACCAACCAGGACAATTCGCATAGGGACTCCCCTGGATATCCTGACGGCTAGGAGGCGACCTCAAACAGCGGGGCAAGTGCGGCGCGAAGCGCCATGTCCTGGTCCGCCGAGAGTTTTGCCAATGGCTTGCGGACATTCCCGGTTCCGAGGCCGCGCAGTTGCGCGGCTCTCAGAACAGAAGGCGTATATGGTGCCCGCCAGATAAAAAGCAACGAGGGCAGCATCCGCTGCCAAAGTGCCAGAGCCCTCTCCAAATCCTTCGCTGCCACAAGGTTGTACAATTCGACAGCCTCAAGAGGCATGTAGTTTGCTGCGCCCCAGATAACACCGCGCGCGCCTGCCATCAGCGCATAGAGGGTTGTTGTATCGCAACCATTTAGCACCTTGCCTCCCGTCTGCAGATACTCCTGATGCACGGTGAAGTCGCCGGCACTATCTTTGATGTAATTGAAATGCTTGAGACCGCTCAGTCGATCAAAAAGGCGTGGCGAAACCGCGATCCCGGTAGCCTGCGGGATGTTGTAGCCCACAATATCCACGCCAACCGCCGCGTCGATTTCCCTGTAGAAATTGAAAATTCCATCCTCGTCTGACGGACCTTCGAGATACGGCGGCAAAATCATCAGCGCGTCCGCGCCGACCGATTCAGCTTGCTGTGACCGCCGTATGACTTCGTCCATATTCAGGGCCGAGGTCTGGCAGACAACGTTGCAGCGTCCTGCGATGCGCTTCGCCCCGAGCTCGTAGAGCCGATTGCATTCGGACTCGGTCAGGTAAGGGTGCTGGCCTGTACCTGCCCCAAGAACCAAGCCGTGAACTCCCGCCGATACGTATTTTTCGATCAACTCTTCGAAGAGGCCGTAATCGATCGCACCGGTAGGTTCGAACGGTGTCTGCATTGCAAGATTGATGCCCTTCAGGTCCGCCATTGCCGTTCCTCTTATTGCTAGACTTCCGCGCCTGCCTGCCTGAAACGAAGAGCGGTCACGAACCGGACGCCCATTGATGTGACAAGTCTCGGATAAGTCCTGCTCGGAGCGGCCCGCGTCTTCAGGATATCGATCACAGCCGAAGATTGCCCCGTGGCCAGTTCGGCGACAGCCTTGCCAAAGGCAGCCCCTCGAGCGACGCCGGTTCCATTACAGAAGGCGGCACCATAGACGTCGTGCGCCAACTCGCCGAAGACCATGCCGCCATTTTGCGCGAGCGTAAGCAGACCACCCCAGCTGGCCTCAAAGCCGATTGACGAAAGCCCGGGCCATCGGCGGTCAAATGCTACCTGCTGCTGGGTCCGCGCCCTAAGGACATCTTGTTTGGTTGTTTTGAAATTAGTCGCATACGAGTAAACGTTTCTAAGGAAAAGACGGTTGTCTATAGTACGTCGCACCGTCGTCCCAAAGCTATCGGCCGGAATAAGCCCATATGTTCGCTTGTTGCCCACGTTGGAAAGCTCGCTCTCAGTGAGCTGTCTGGTCATGCTCGCGAACGTGTAGAGTGGTATGGCTCGGTTTTCGAAGAAGCCAAATCTCGTCAGATAACCCGATGCGCAGATGATGACCTTCGAAGCCCTGATTGTTCCAGCAGGCGTCTCGCAGATGTGCTTCGGCGCACCGAACTGGACCGCCACAATGGCGGTGTTTTCATGGATGGTAACGTTCTCGGGGAGGCTGTTTACGGCGTTCTTGAGATACTTCGCAGGCTGGACCAGAATCGTGCCAGGGTGATGCAAAGCTTTGACGTAGTGCTTACTGCCGGTGATCGACTGAATTTCAGGGGCTTCAACCCAGCTGTACTTCTGTCCAAGCTTATCGAGCGCCTCCGAAAAGCGGTGTAGATCGGCAACGCCGTGAGACGTGGCCGCGCTGTGGTATTTCCCCTGCGGGTCCCAATCACAGTCTACCCCATGCTCCTCGACGGCGGTTCGAATGTAGGCGATGCCCTCAAGGTTGACGTACAGCTCTTCCTTGTTTCCCCTAATGTCTTCAACGAAGTCGCGTTTTCGGGGATTGTGCGCGAGATCGATGACGAAGCCCATGCACCGCCCCGATGCATTGTCCCCGATACGTCCGGCGTCGACGAGGATTACCGAAGACTGGGGGTTGAGTTCGGCAAATCGGCGGGCCGCGTGAAGCCCCATCCAGCCGCCGCCAATGACCAGGCAATCGCATGTGACATCGCCTTGCTGCGGCACTAAGGGTAGCTCCGGTCCCGACGTGCGGTACCACCCTGAGACTGTTGGCTCCGGATGCGGTGCTTGGACGACAATACGCTCTCTTGTCTTTGTTTGATTCAAAGAGTTCACTGCCAACTCGCTCGGTGAAGGCGGCCGGTGGGTAGTGCACCGCTCGCTCTGGCTTGTTCCTGTTTCGAATAAACGATGTGTCGTTCGTCTCGTAGACGGAAAATATGCGGTCTGATATAGACCTGCTTCATGTCCAAGCTTCGCAATCTTGTCCCATCGACGCATTCGCTTTTCGTCTTCGAAGCGGCGGCCCGAACGCTGAGTTTCAAGAACGCGGCCAGCGAACTCAACGTGACGCAGCCAAGTATCTCGCATTCGATCAAAATGTTCGAAAAGCATTGCGGGACGGCACTCTTTGTCCGAGACAATCGGGGAGTGCAGCTGACCGAGCCCGGCAGGCAGCTCTACGATGAGGTGCGCAACAGCTTCCGCCGTCTGGAACAGCGGCTTGAGACCATCACTGATCGCGGAACGAAGTACATAACTTTCGCAGCTTCGACATCTCTGGCGGCACATTGGCTCGCGCCTCAACTCTATCATTTCCAGGAAGAGCATCCGGACGTCAGGATCAAGGTGGTCGCCACCGACCGCGATGTCGAGCCAGATCATGAGATCGACGTGACGGTTTGGGTGCGGCCCCGGAATTTTGAAAGGGCCAACAGCTGGTTCGTTTGCGACGAGATCATCTTTCCCGTCTGCTCACCGGCATATCTTCTGTCGCACCCCGCTCCCCAAGCCGTCGAAGATCTGATCCACCATCAACTGATTCATTCGTCCGATGCTTTTCGCAAGCGCCTGGATTGGCCCGAATGGGTCGAGTTGGCAGGCGGCGATGCCAGCGACATCAAGCCCAATATCGTGTTCAATGACTACCAGCTAACGCTTCAAGCGGCTCTGGCTGGTGAAGGAATAGCATTGGGGTGGTCCCTTACCGCCCAGCAGTTGCTCGACAACCGCCTCCTGGTCAAGCCATTGCCAACCCAAATCCAGACCGACAGGGCCTTCTTTCTGTTGGCCAGCGAGGATGCCAGCAAGAACAAGAGATGCAAGATTTTGGTTGACTGGTTTCTCGTCCAGTCTGAAGAACTCCGCCCGTGACCTGAATTGCCCCTCACCCTATCCGCCTCTGGATATAAACTGGATTTAAGACAAGCGAAAGCTTTTGCGCATTCTCAGGACAATTGCCGGCGCCTATCATCAGCGCGAGATTAAGCTAGGGTCCGCCCCTATTGGACGGCCGGGCCACTGATGTTTGACGCGGGATGCGGGTCATTCCGCTGAGGGTGACGCGATGATGGACACTGATATTCCCGCAATCCGGCGCCGCACAGGCCAGTCTTCCGGTTCCCAGATTCACCTGCGGGAATAGTGGCTGGCAGCCTGAAAATCAACTCCCAAGGCTTCGAACCGGAAGCCTGATCGGTGCCCCATCGAGATGGGGCGCCGACCTCCTTTGAATTGAGCATCAGGTGAACCAACATGGCTGACGAAGAGATCATCCTTTCCGAGCTGTCCGACGAGGAACTCGTGCAGCAGATGCACGACGACCTTTATGACGGGCTGAAGGAAGAAATTGAGGAAGGCACGGCCATCCTGCTGGAGCGCGGATGGGCGCCCTACAAGGTGCTCACCGAGGCGCTGGTCGAAGGCATGCGCATCGTCGGCGAGGATTTTCGCGACGGTATCCTGTTTGTTCCGGAAGTGCTGCTGTCGGCCAATGCGATGAAGGCCGGCATGTTCATCCTGCGCCCGCTGCTTATCGCCACCGGCGCGCCAAAGCAGGGCAAGATGGTGATCGGCACCGTCAAGGGCGACATCCACGACATTGGCAAGAACCTCGTCGGCATGATGATGGAAGGCGCCGGCTTCGACGTCATCGACCTCGGCATCAACAATGCGGTCGAGAAGTATATGGCGGCGATTGAAGAGCATAAACCTGATATTGTCGGCATGTCGGCGCTGCTGACCACCACCATGCCCTACATGAAGGTCGTCATCGACACGATGAAGGAAAAGGGCATTCGCGACGACTATGTCGTGCTGGTCGGCGGTGCGCCGCTGAACGAGGAATTCGGCAAGGCCGTCGGCGCCGATGCCTATTGCCGCGACGCGGCGGTGGCTGTCGAGACCGCCAAGGACTTCATGAAGCGCAAGCATAACACCCGTAGTTGAATGGCTGCGGTGCCAACCCTGAAGGCGCCGGTGTCGTTTGCGGCCGCTCGATGTTGATCACCATCAACCAGGATGTATGACCTTATGAATGCGCCATTTTCAACAGGAGATCATTCGCGGATCGTGGGATGGAACCCCAGCCGGCAGGTGATCGACACGCAGGACGTATACCGACTGGTTATCCTGGCACTTCCCGGATTTTCGCTACTCAGCCTTTCGTCATTTGTAGATCCCCTTCGCATCGCGAATTCTGTGTCCGGTCGATCATTCTTCGAGTGGACGATTGCAAGCCTGGATGGCCAGCCGGTTGAATGCGCCAGCGGGTTCGTCCTGTCGGTCGGCAGCGACTTCGCTAGCACCGGCGAATGCGTTCCGGCTGGCAAAGGTACGAACATGGTCATTGTCTGTGCAGGCGAACGGGTCGAAAGGCAGACGTCTGCTGCTCTCAGCAAGATTCTTCGGCTTTGCAAGCGGCATGGTGTTCCAATCACAGCGTTGGGTACGGCGACATGGCTGTTGGCGGACAGCGGGTTGCTGGACGGCACCGCGTGCACAATCCATTGGGACAAGAGAGCCGCTTTCTCTGAAAAATTTGGCCGGCTTCAGGTCACTGACCGGCTATTCGTTCGTGATAGTCACCTCCTCACTTGCGCAGGAGAATTTGCGTCGTTCGACCTCGTTATGGAGCTGATCAGCGAACGCCTCGGCAGAGACATTGCGTTGACCGTCTGCCGACATACGACTGCCGGGTATTGGCGCCCTGCCTCTGATAGACAATGGACCATGAATGGCGGCGAAGCCGGCATCTGCAAGCCGGTCGCCGAAGTGATTCGCATTATGGAGGAGCATATTGAGGACCCGCTGCCCTTACGCGACATCGCAAGATGTGTCGGCCGCTCACAGCGTCAGATTGAACGGCTCTTCCAGCGATCGGTTTCGTTGTCTCCCATGCGCTTTTACCTGCATTTGAGACTTAGCCGCGCGAAGCGTCTCATTGCACAAACAGAGTTGCCGATTATTGAGATCGCGGTCGCCTGTGGTTTCGTGTCGGCCTCACATTTTTCGAAGTGCTTCCGCGAAGCCTTCGGCGCCAACCCCAGTACCTGTCGCGGCTGACCCATACTCGGTGACGCCCCCTTACGAGCCCCGCAAAACCCACGTGCCATCAATTGGCAAGCACCTCGGCAGCCTGGCTTTCGCGCTCAACGCGATCGGGCCGATGCTCCGATGGGAGCCGAGGCGTCGAAGAGCACCGTGCCTGACGTCGACCGAAGAAGCCATCGTCGTCTGCCGCTGGATGACGTCCTGGGCTGTCCGAGAGGACACCATCCAAAGCCCAGCTTAGCGCCTCATCACTGACTCCAGCGCCAGGGCAATCCTGACCTGCCCCAAAACGGCGATAGTCCCAGCGGACGCCTCCTTCGGCCGCAAATCTTCGACCGCATCTGCATTGCCAATGGCAATCGAGCACCGGGCTGATCAACCCGTACCAGCTCATTCCGGACCCACCACATAGCAGGCCACTGGAATTGATAGAGCTGACAACGTAGGAGGCGCGCGGGATTTTCATGAGTTCGCGGGCAGTGCTGTACGCTGGGTCGCAAGTTCACAACCCGACACTTTGTCGGCTTTGTTGTTTGCGGACAGGCTTCGTTGGAGCAATGTTGTGTTGTTGTGCCTCAGCCTGATAGCAGAATTCATCAAAATTGCTTTTCTTCGGGCTTTTGGCCAATTGGCACGAGCTTTGATTCTCACATTTGAGAGTTGGCATCAGGAGCCGAATAGCCGCTTCCGATTATGCCTATCAGAGGAGTTGCCATGAATACCGTCGATCAGCAGACGACACTGGAACAAGTCGCACGACAGCGCATCAGGGACGCCCTCGTACTCGAGGGCGACGCCGATCGCCTAACCCAATTCTATCGGGGATGGGCTGGGGCCTACGATGTGGATGTTGGCTCCGAGGGGTACTACGGCCCGATGATCGTGGCGGAACTAGCGGGCACCGTGCAGGCAGCCTATTTGAGCAGCGAGCGAACTGCCATCACAATCCTGGATGCTGGCTGCGGAACAGGCCTTGTCGGCGTGCAACTGGAACGCCTCGGCTTCGGGCTGATCGATGGGTTCGATCTTTCCAAAGAGATGGCCGAAAAGGCGCGGCAAACCCGAGTCTACCGTCATGTCCAAGACTGTGTCGACCTTAACGGAGTACTCTCTGAGTACGCCGACGCGGGCTATGATATCACGGTTTGCTGCGGTGTCTTTACACTTGGGCACGTTAGACCAGACGGGCTGCGCGAGCTGGCTCGCGTCACGCGCCCGAAAGGATTCATCATCACAAGCATCCGCAAGAGCTACGCCGAGGCCGCATTCTTCGAGGACGAAGCGCGGCGTCTGCAGGATGAGGGCGTTCTTTTACTGGCGCAGTGTCTAAGCAACGGCAGATACGTGGCCGAGGAGCGTGCGGACTATTGGGTCTTTCAAGTGCCCGAGAAGGTCAGCGCGGCAGAGCGACAGGGGTTGTGATCATGCTCTGCCTCGGGAGCGAAACCCTGTTGTGGATGACCTAAAGACGAGTAGGGGTATTTCCAGCACGGTGGCGCGTTTCAGTACTACTTCGCGTCACGATAAATCCAAATGGCCGGCAGCTATGCGTCGGCTTCAATCGGCAAAACAAAGGTGTACTAATGTCCAAAGGTTTAGTAGCCAGACTAGACGATAAGCTGCGCGCAAAACGCGAAAGCTTTGACAAAATACCGGTGGTCGACATCGGACCGCTCCTCAACGGTACGAACAAACAGGTGGTGGCCAGGGAGATACGGTGGGCGCTTTCCAATACTGGATTCATGTATGTGAAGAACCACGGAGTCCCGCAGGATTTCATACAATCGGTGTTTGATGTGAGCCGCAGGTTTTTTAATTTGCCATTGTCGCAGAAGTCGTCACTGCATATTGGCAATTCCGATTCGGCCTTTCGCGGTTACATTGAGCTGTTCGGCGAGAACACCGATCCGGGCAAGACCAAAGACCTCAAGGAGTGCTTCGACTTCGGACCTGAACGTTCGACCTTAGAAGGTCCCTTTTTTGGTCCTAACCAGTGGCCCTCAGGTTGGCCCGAGTTTCGGGAGCTGACATACAGATACCATCAAGAGATGGTGGGCCTATCGAAAAAACTTTTGCAGGGAATTGCGCTCAGTCTGGACCTGGCGGAAAGCTATTTCGAGGACCTCATGCGGAACCCGATCAGCATTCAGCGGCTGCTTCACTACCCGCCGCAGAGTGGTTATATCAGCGAAGACATGATCGGAATCGGCGCCCACACCGACTACGGCAATTTGACCATCCTTGCACAGGACGACGTCGGCGGTCTTCAGGTCATGAACCGAGACGGCGATTGGGTACAAGGCACGCCGATCCACGGTACTTTCATAATCAACGTCGGGGACCTGCTTCAGCGGCTCACCAACGGTGTCTATCTGGCCAACCTACATCGCGTAGTGAATAGCTCAGGGCGTGAGCGATACTCAATCCCCTTCTTTATCGATGCTGATTTCGATGCGATCATTGAGCCATTGGCCTCATGTGTCACTGACAGCAACCCTCTGCGCTACCGGCCGGTGACTTGCGGCGAACACAAACTCGGGCGTTTCGCAGCAAGTTATGCTCATTTGGCCAAAGCATGAGAGAGCGGGCCGCCGCCTACTCGCGTGACAATACACTGCGGGGTCGAAGCGGCCCAGTCGAACTCAGAAAACGCCATAGGTGGGACAGTATTGTCACGCATTAGTCCCTTGACCGCGCCTTTGAAACTCAATGTGCGCGGCATCTGGCGGCAACAGGGGTTTTGCAGCCACTTCCTGCGGTATGCTAACGCTTTCGAGACCTGGACCCCCGGCTGGCGTGTCACGCGCACCATCCGCAGCAGGATAAACTGCTCGCTTGCAGACGCGTTGTCACCACTTCGCCTGCTGGTCTGTCGGATTCGCTACACACGCGTGATAGGCAATCTCTTCGTTAGCCTCAGTCAAATAGCCGAGAGAAATCAAAATCCTCGGCTGCCGGGCGGGTGAATCGGCACGATTTTTGAGTGTTTCCTGGGAGAGACAGTAGGCGCCGCTGACTGGGACCTAAGGCGCAAAACATGGACAAGCCCCCAACTTCGTAAATTACTTGGAACCATCGGGATTTTAGGAGGACGTTCCGAAAACAGCGAAATTCCAAGCGACCTCTGGCGAAAAGTACTCATCCCTCAATCGAGCAGGCGAAAGAAACAGTATGTCTGATACTCACATAAACCAAGATCTGTCTATTTTGACGGATGACGTCGCGTGCGCAAAGCAGCTCAATGCCCGCAACGTAAAAATCCTCAGCACGGGAGGAGAAAGGGGGCGCGGGGTATTCGCTGCTCGCGACTTCCTGCCGGGGGAAATTGTCGTCATCGGGCTAATTGACCGTATGGAAACGGTTCGAACGACAAACTCCTTTCAACTGGACTGGAATGTCCATGCTCTCTTTCATAAGCCGGCTGTCATTGTGAATGATCCAAACTTAGCGATTGTGCCCAATCGCTTCGGGGCCTACGACTTCGTCGCCATTCAGCATATCTCTTCTGGCGCCGAAGTGACGTGGAACTACGCTACATCGGAATTCGAGTGCATTGGGGTATCGGTATGTCTTTGTTCGTCTAGAAATTGCCGAGGCTCAGCCGGAGGCTTCTCCACATTGCCTCGCGATCATCCTCTGCTCGTATCGGGTTTTTACGCACCGTACCTCAAGAAAACCCAAGGCACCTTCCAAGAGAGAGATAGGGTTGCTTAGCCCCAGGGAACGCAACATGCGTCGGATGACCTGCTCGTTGGCAGTGCCGCCCTGACAGTGTTGCGCGCCGCGGTGAGCGTGCGCGGCCTCTGGCCAGTAGCGGACTTCAGATGAACTGCCTTGAACCAACGTGTGCGCACAATCTGTGCAATCCCCTGCGCGTCACCTGTCAATGCCACTCGTCCCCAAAAGTGCCGAAGTAAAATTCCCCAGTTTCGCCGCTCAGGCTGTCCCGGTGGGGGTGTCCATTTTTCGGTGGCCGGCCGCGCGGTCGCGATGGTGAATTTAATGTCGGCAATGTGATGGAGGCTTTTGATCGCAAGTGTTCTGGCATGAGCTCGGCGTGCTGGCGGAGCCGATAACTCGATCCTTCGATCTGGACGACGACCGCATGGTGAAGCAGGCGATCGAGAAGTGCGGTTGCGACGAGGGTCGCCGAAGACCTCGCCCCATTCGGCGAAGCCGCGATTTGAGGTAACAATCATTGCGCCCTTCTCGTAGCGGGCGTTTGCGAGTTGGAAGAACAGATTGCCGCCACCGTGGACGACGGGCAGGTAACCGAAGCGTCGACGCTCGTGCGTGAGGTCGCGCAGCCGACCACGCAGCTGTGTCTCTGGCGGTCGGCCAGACTGGTATCAATCATCTTGCGATCGGCGCCGACGAAGGACAGGCCCGACGCTCCGATAGGCCCATGACGGCCTGCAGATGCGCTACGGATTCGCGCTTGGCGGCGGGTCCTAACTTTTTTCGACAGAAGCTCGCGCACTGCCGAGGCTTCGAGCGTCGGCGAGCAGCTTCTTTAGCTTGGCGTTCTCGTCTTCCAAGGCCTCAGGCGCTTGGCGTCGGAGACGTCCATCCCGCCATACTTGGCCTTCCAGCTATACAGCGTCGCCTCGGAGATCCCGTGCTTGCGGGCAAGATCGCCAGCCTTCGCACCCTCTTCATGCTCGCGCATAACCGCGATGATCTGCTCTTCCGTAAATCGCTTTGTCTTCATCAGTCCGTAATCAAGGACCCTGACTCTAGTCTCAGATGGAGGAAATTCTCAGTGGCAGGTCTGTATTCAGGTGCTGCTGCCCCATCGCAGTCTGGCGCGAGGACTCTAAACGCCCAGACCGACAGCAACTGACAAAATGGCGGATTCGAAACAAACACCTGACAAAAATGTCCGCATCATTACACATGGATGTTTTCAAAGGTAAATTAATGCCGTCAGCGGGCGTTCAGCGCGCTGGCACGGCCTTTGCTGGTTGAAATGCGGCAAAACTGATTGACGGCTGACTGCATCGAAGCCCGCCTGACGATAGAGGCCTCCTTTCAGTCGACTCGGTGCACCGTCTCTCAGGGAACAGCTTGCCATAAAGCCGCGCAGCTTTGGGATGGCGTTGGAGAGCAATATGGTTTTGCAGATGGGGTCGCCGGCTCCTTCGATCAATGTGGAGACTTGGGTGCGCGGCGAGCCCATCGCACATTTCCAGCCCGGCAAAGTATACGTCGTCGAATTTTGGGCAACTGGGAGTGAACCATGTGCGGCGGCGATGCACCATCTGATGCAGATGCAGGAAAGGTTCAAGCACAGTGGGCTCGAGGTCATCGTGGTCGCGGCTCATGAAGGCGCGCTATCGACGGTTGAGGCGCGGGTCAAGCTGGACGCGTGGTTGACCGAAAAGTGCTCGAACCTGAATTTTCCGATCGCGTTCGACCATACGGGCCAAATGAAAAAGCGTTGGATGGAAGCAAGCTTTTCTGGCGAATTTCCGATCTTGTTTGTAATCGATGCAGACGGTCGTATCGCCTATATCGGTCACGCTACTCGACTTAACGAGGTCTTGGCGAGAGTGCTCAACGGCCGCTGGCGCACCAGCGACGCATCGAAAGTCGACTCGAAGCGGATCGCCGAGCGCGAACAAGCGTTGACCAAGTCAATTAATAGGAGATTTTGGGCCGCAGTGAGAAAAGAGGACTGGGAGACGGCACTCTCAGCAGTCGAAGAGGGCAGCGCCTTGATGCCCGACGACATCAACTTCCGCTTGGCTCAGGCGCATGTATTGCTTCACAGAATGCAAGACATGCCGGCCGGGTTGCCTGTCATACGCCAATTGGCTCGCGACGCGATCGAAAGGAACTCCGAGCATTGGCTGCTGGCAACATTAGACCAACTTTTCGGTCCGGCGCACGACCACTCGCACTTTCCGTCTCATGAGCGCTTCGCGCTCGGCAAAGAGTTGGCCGAGCATATCCTGGCACGCAATCCACTCCAAGGCGACGGCCACAAGTTCCGGACTTATCCGGCGGTGGCTCGATACTATCACGAGAGCGGCAACCAAGATCGTGCGATTGAGCTAATCGAGTTCGCACTGAAATCGCTGGACAGTGCGGACCCTATGCTGGACGAGCTGAAACAACACCTTCTACCGAACTTGCTGCAGGCCTTAGCCAACTACAAGGGTGAGGAGGTTTATTACGGCGCCCTCTGTGCGGCTCCGCAAAGCAATGTCCTGAAGGCACGATCGCAGGGCGGGCCGAGGAGAAAGCATAAAAGGGTTTGATAGCAAGAAGGGCTTACGGGCCAATTCGTTCAGGCATATGGGTCCATCGCAGCTGAATTGGCATCAATATACAGGGTGTTACTAAACATGTTCTGAGGATGCCTTTGAAACCCATGAAATCATGGTGGTATGGGACAAAGCCCGGGCACCTAACGAAGAAAGAAGCGTCAGCGCAGATGCTCGCATTTCAGTTCAAATCGACTAAGAGCAACGAATCGCGGCGCCGGACCGGGCTCGTGCGTCGCGCACGGCCATCAGGTTGGGCCTTCGGAGTCAGAGACGCCTATTCATCTTGCGGCCGCTTAATGGTCGCATCGCCGACGGGGTGGAGTAGGCCTTGACCACGCGGGAGAAGGTGTCCGGATTAAACCGGCCTGCGCGTGCGTCTCGCGTCGGCATGCTTGTAACGGTGAATGGCGAAAGGGCAGCCGAATGAAGCGTTTTATGGGGAAGGTCGCCTTAGTGACCGGGGCTAGCCGCGGCATTGGGGCGGCAATCGCCGACAGACTTGCCAGCGACGGGGCCAGAGTATTTGCGGTTCAGCTCGAGGCGACCGGTCATAGAGAAGGGATAGTCGCGGACCTTTGCGACCCCGGCGTTCCGAACATGGTAATTGACCATGTCGTTCGACAGGCTGGCCGCCTCGATATCCTGGTCAACAACGCTGGGTGCATGGTTGAAGCAAGGGTAGATGATACCGGGCTTGACGAGTGGCGACGCACAATGGCGCTGAATCTTGATGCTCCTTTCCTGCTGATCCGTCGCGCCATGCCTCATCTTCGCAGAAGCCGTGGCTCAATCGTCAATGTTGGCTCGATAGAGGGATTGGCCTCTAACCCAGGGCACGCGGCATATTGTGCCTCGAAGGCTGGGCTGCATGGCCTTACACGCGCCGTAGCGGTGGACGGCGGGCAAGACGGGGTGCGCTGCAATGGCGTAGCGCCTGGTTGGATCGATACGGATCTCAATGTCGATTTCGTCGCCGCTTTGCCCGAGAAGGCACTGGAACGGCTTGGTACCATTCATCCGTTGGGCCGAACAGGCCGCGTTGAGGAAGTTGCCGCCATGGTCGCATGGATTGCCTCCGACGAAGCTGCATTCGTCACCGGCCAGATTTTTGTCGTAGACGGTGGCCGAACTGCCAAGTTAAGTCTTCCGTGACGGTTAGTCGTATTTCGAACTGGGGCGGGCCGCTGGAACGCCATCCTCCCGCTGGCACCTGCCTTGTCGCTATCAGCCGCGACGTCGAGAACCGGGTCCGTCTGATGGTAAAGGAATATGGCGCCCAGTTCCGCCGCTCGGCAACGTCAGAGAATGATTGCCTACGGACATCTGCTGGGGCCAATCTCCGAGGCGGCGGTGCATTTAGGGTGAAATTTGCCGTGAACAGGAGAAGGCTCGATGGCAAATCTGGTCCTTCTACGTGGAGACGAGCGCCCCCGCCGCGGCGTGTTCGAGCGAGAGAGCATGCAATGTTCGCATGCCTTGGCGATGTGTTGTTTAGCGGCGCTGAGCTTGCTGCCATGCCTTCACCGCTAGGGCTGAACCAGGCGCGGATGTCCATGTGGGACCCAGCTCTCCTGGACCAGGAGGCATCTCATGCCGGTCTTGGCGGCGACCGCAGCGACCATGCGCGTATGGTTGGACTGCACGCCACCGGTTGTGACGAGCGTATCGGGCATCTGGCGCGATCGCGTCGGGCGGCGTCGTCATGAGCCAGGCGGTGCTGATCGCTGTCGGCATCGATTGGGACGGCCGGCGCCAGATCTTGGCCGTCGAGATGGCTAATCGCGAAAGCCGCTCGGCCTGGAGGGATTTCCTCGTCGCGCTGAAGGCGCGCGGGCTCAGGGGCGTCGAACTGGTCGTGTCCGACGATCATGCCAGCCTGGTGGCGGCGATCGGCGGGGGGATCCCCGAAGCCCGCCTGGCAGCGCTGCTACGTGCCTCAGGAACGCGCTCGATCACCTGCCGAGAAATCGTGGCGATGATTGCCTGCAGGAGTTGCGCTGGCTCTACGACCGCGCGATCTCGCCGAGGCCAAGGCCGATCTCGCCGCATGGCTTGCCAAATGGTCGGGCCGCTATCCGCGACTGACGAGCTGGGGAGAGGAGACCATCGAATGCACGCTGACCTTCTTTTGCCTGCCGCGCCAGCACCACAAGCACCTGAAGTCCACCAACATGCTGGAACGCCTCAACGAGGAAATCCGCCGGCGCACCTATGTCGTGCGCATCTTCCCGAACGCCGAAAGCTGCCTGCGCCTGGTCAGGGCGCTGGCCGTCGAAACCAACGAAAACTGGATGGAGGCCAACCGCTACATCAACATGGATGACCTGCGCGAGCACAAGAAGCTTGCTTTGCGCCAAGCCGCATGACCAGCTCAGAAAGAGCACGCGGCCGAAGTAGCCGGCCTGAAGCAGCAGCGAACAGGCCAGCGTCGTGACGACTGCCACACGGAGAATCCAAAGCGAAGTAAACCATCGACGCATTGCTGCACAGGACCAGCCCCACGAGCCGACAAAAAGATGAAGTGCAACGCCGTTCTCCTGGTTTTCGCCAGATCATGTTGCGAGCTGGTCGGCCGCAACATGCGTCTGGCAGTTCTTGGGGCAGACGCGGCCGCAGGCTCCGCAGCCTATGCAGCGGCCGGCATCTTCGACAACCATGATCATGCGATTGAGCTTGCCGTCGAAATCGTCGTCCTCGTCATCGCAGGGGCCGAGGATTTCACCCGCATCATCAACGCCGTGAAGATGCATCACATCGCGCGAGCAGACCTTGAAACAACGGCAGCAGCCGATGCAGGTTTGCTATCGATGGAGGTCAGGTACGGCGGCATCCAAATGGAGCCGTCACGGGTGGTGAATGTGCGCATCATCCTAAATTCTTCATTGAAGCGAGTTCTCTCTTGGCAACATCCAACTCGGCATAAACGGCTTGGGTTTTCTCGGCGACTTCCTGTATGTCGGCCCACTTGCCCGGCAGACCCTCGACGAGGTCCTGCAATGCCATCTTGGCAATAGCTGCACGCAACTGGAGCTTTCAGACTTTTTTCCTCATCTTATCTAGGTCTGACATAGATCCTTCCTGGAACAATGGTTTTTTGATGCGCTCCATCTCGGGCTAGGCTTCAATGGCTGCAGTCGCATCGTCGACCAGTTTCGTACCGGCCTCAGCAAGTTTGCGGAAAGTCTCGAAGCCGAACCGGTGGACGTCTCGACAGAACGCCCAACCGCTGGAAGCCCGCAGGGGCTTCATTCCAATTATTGGCGACGTCGACACGCCGGAGCGCTCCTCGATCGCAAGCGCTACGGCGGTGTAAAACATGTCGAGCCTCCACAGCGCGTCAGGATCGAGGATCGCCGCCAAAGGGTACCGCACGTTGCTGTTGCTTGGTGATGATGAACTCGGCCAGCAGCTCGGCATCCGAATGGCCTTCCCATAAGCCGAAGGAATCCTGAGTACGAATGAGCCGCAGGAGGCATTTGACGAACGGGGAAGCAAGGGC